>JABDJW010000406.1 GCA_013002375.1 Acidimicrobiales bacterium
GTGTCAGACACCGCACGCGGTACGGTTTGGCGAATGAGTGCTCATTCACCGCAGCCGGTCATGCTGATCGTGCTCGACGGTTTCGGCATCGGTGATGGTGGCGACAGCGACGCCATCGCGCTCGCCAACCATCCCTTCCTCGCCCGAATTGCGGCGACCTACCCCATGGCGCAGGTCGAGACCTCCGGCGCCGCGGTCGGGTTGCCCGACGGGCAGATGGGCAACTCCGAGGTCGGACACATGACGATGGGGGCCGGCCGGGTGATCGACCAGGACCTGACCCGCATCACCAAAGCGCTGACCGGTGGGGTGGCCGAAGCGAGCCCTGCGATCAAAGATCTGTTCACCGCGGTCACCGCCTCGGGCGGCACCCTGCACCTGATGGGGCTGCTGTCCGATGGTGGGGTGCACAGCCACCAGGATCACCTGATCGCCATCCTGCAGGAGTGCGGCCGCCGCGACATACCGGCCACCGTCCACGCCATCCTCGACGGGCGCGACACGCCGCCTCGTTCCGCGCTGACGTTCCTCGACGCCATCCTCCCCGCGGTCGACGCGGCCGGAGCCACCATCTCGACGGTGACCGGCCGGTACTTCGCCATGGACCGCGACAACCGCTGGGATCGCGTCGCCCAGGCCTACACCGCCATCGTCGATCGGGAAGGCGAAACCGCGCCCGATGCCGCCGCCGCGATCACCACCGCCTACGAGCGCGACGAGGATGATGAGTTCGTTGCGCCCACCTGCATCGATGGCGGCCGCCCACTGCTCGAAGGCGATGCGGTGTGGTTCTTCAACTTCCGAGCCGACCGGGCTCGCGAGATCACCAACGCCCTGACCGCGGCCGCGCCCGAACTCCTACCCGGTGCCGACGAGCTCGATCGGTCAGCCGTCCCGGAGCTGGCCGGCTACTTGTGCATGACCGAGTACGACGCCGACTTCGATCTGCCGGTGGCGTTCCCGTCGACCACGCCCGCGCAGATCCTGGCCGAGGTCGTGGCGAGCGCCGGGCTGACACAGCTTCGCGCCGCCGAGACCGAGAAGTACGCCCACGTGACGTTCTTCTTCAACGCCGGTGTGGAGGAGCCGTTCCCGGGCGAGGATCGCCTGTTGGTGCCATCCCCGCGCGACGTCGACACCTACGATCACAAACCGGAGATGAGCGCGATCGAAGTCACCGACCGCCTGCTCAACAAGCTCCGTGACGAGTCCTTCGACTTCGTGTTGGTCAACTACGCCAACCCCGACATGGTGGGCCACACCGGCGTTCTCGACGCTGCGATCAAAGCGGTCGAAGTCATCGATGATTGCCTCGAACGGGTCTGCGGCGCCGTGCTCGAGGCCGGCGGCGACGTCTTGATCACCGCCGACCACGGCAACTGCGAGCTGATGCGCGACCCGTCGACCGGGCAACCCCACACCGCGCACACCACGAACCCGGTGCCACTGCACTGGGTGAGCGACCACACCGACGGGCGAACGCTTCGCAATGGCGGGTTGGCCGATCTCGCCCCCACCGTGCTCGAGCTCCTGGGCCTACCCCAACCGGCGGAGATGACCGGCCGCAGTCTTCTCAGCGGGGGCTGACACCGGGCTTCTCAGCGGGGGCTGACACCGGGCTTCTCAGCGGGTGCTGACACCGGGCTTCTCAGCGGGGGCGAAATTGGTGCCCCGCCCCCGACCTGAGATCGGGGAGAACCGATCCCGAGGGGGTGACTCGGGGGCGAGGCACCGTGGCCGCTAGGCCAGACTTGCTTCCTGCTTCGACGTACCGGAGGGGGCACCGACCACTGGCCGGCCCGACAGGTCGACGGTGAGGCCAGCGGCGTTTTCGACCGCGTACCCGGGCGAGCCATGCTCGGCCACATCGAGGCCGGCGATCTCTTCCTCGGGATCGACCCGCAGCATGTTGGTGGCCTTGAGGGCCACGAACAACACACCGGAGGTGACGGCGACGAAGATGGCGATGGCCACGCCGCCGACCAGCTGATCGACGAACAGTCCACCGCCGCCGCCCAGCAACAAGCCCGGCGAGGACTCATGACCGGCGAGCGAGTTCGAGGACGAGAGCAGGCCCGTGGCCAGCAGACCCCAGAAGCCGCACACGCCATGAACCGAGAAGGCGCCGACCGGATCGTCGATGCCCGCGCGCTCGATCGTCAGCACCGCAAACACCACGAGCAGACCGGCGACGGCACCAGTGATGAGGGTGCCGATCGGGCTGAGATCACCGATGCCGGAGCAGATGGCCACGAGACCGGCCAGCATGCCGTTGCCGGCCATCGAGACGTCGGGCTTGCCGAGCGTGAGCCAGCTCACACCCATCGCCGTCACTGCACCGGCGCCCGCCGCGAAGGCGGTGAGAACGGCGAGGGCCGGCACCGCGGCATCGGCCTGCAGCTGCGAGCCCGGATTGAACCCGAACCACCCGATGAAGAGGAGGAACACGCCGAGGATGGCGAGCGGGATCGAGTGGCCGGGGATCGCTCGAGGCTTGCCGTCTTCGCCGAACTTGCCGATCCGGGGTCCGATCACGATTGCTCCCATGAGCGCCGCGACGCCACCGGTCATGTGAACCAGGCCAGAGCCGGCGAAGTCGACGAATCCACGCTCGGACAGCCAGCCACCGCCCCATTGCCAGCTGACGACGACCGGGTAGATCAACGCCGTGATGACGACGGTGTAGACCAGGTAGCCCTTGAACTTGGTACGACCGGCCACGGCACCCGAGACAATGGTGGCTGCTGCGGCGGCGAAGGCGGCCTGGAAGAAGAAGTCGACCGACGGGATCAGCGGGTAGAAGTCGTCGCTGCTGATGTCGCCGAGGCTCGTGCCGAAGAAGTCCTTCACACCGAATCCGGCGAACCCGAACCAGCCGTCGATGCCGAAGTCACCCGGGTAGGCAATGCCCCAGCCGACCAAGGCAAAGACCAGGACACCGAGGCTGGCGTCCATCAGGTTCTTCATCATGATGTTGGCCGCATTCTTGGCCCGGGTGAGACCGGCCTCGACCATGGCGAAGCCGGCCTGCATCAGGAAAACCAACACGGCGCAGACGAAGATGAAGATGTTGTCGAGCACAAGGGTGTTCGACACTTCGTTGAACCGATCGAAGTTCGATTCCTGGGCGGCGACCGGCCCGGCCATCACCACCAGCGTGCTCGCCATGGCCACCAGGCCCAGCGAAAGTTTGCGTTTCACAGTGTTCTCCCTAGTCCCCGAGCAAGCGGATCTTGCGCGGTGTCGCGACCTGGCGTCGTTGGCAGGTACCGGGAGCAAGATACGGAGAGCACTTTTCGCGCCGGTGTTCGGATTGTTACGGGGGTGAAAACTGCGGTTCAGCGCTCTGGCGCGACGCCGCTCGCCGCCGCGGTGGCGTTTTGGGGCGCGCCGACCCAGCAACTCGGTGGTCGCGGGGTCGACGACCGGCCGAAACCGTGACCGAAACCCGATCGCCGTCGACGGTCCTGATGTCCGAAACCGGACACCAGGCGAGTGGTCAACAGCCGGTGGGATACCGGATGTTCTCGGCTAGTTGGGCAGCTTGGCCGCTTCGAGGAGATAGCCGCGGTTGCGGACGGTCTTGATGACCAGGCCGACCGCCTGTATCCGACGTCGAAGCCGAAGCACATGCACATCCAGGGCATTTCGCCCGGGCGCTCCTTGGGGCCATCCCGCACGAGAGAGCGTGTCCCGCGACACGACCGCACCCCAGTTCTCGAGCAGCGCTGTTGTGAGCCGGCCCTCAACGGGGGGAAGTGAAACCCAATCACCCCCGAACCGCAGTACGCCATCTTCATCCAAAGAG
>JABDJW010000449.1 GCA_013002375.1 Acidimicrobiales bacterium
CCCGCCCCCGAACGCTTCGCCGAGATCTGCGATGCAGTCGATTTGCCGTTGCTCGGTTTGGCCGGGTTGACCATCGACTGGCACGAGCCAATTGCGGTAGATCGTGGCGGCGCCGCAGGCGATCGCACAGGCCGGCCCTTGGGTACGGTCGTGCTGATAGATGCCGACGCCTTCCTCGGGGGTGCGGTTCGGTTTGTCCATTTCGAGCAAGTTGAACTGCGAAGCCACCTGGAAGAACGCGCCGGCGTTCTCGGGCAGCAGATGCAGCGCTTGGACATCGGCCACCACTTCGCGCACGGTCGACCGGCCGGTCGTGGGCAGCCCGGTTCGCCGGAGGTCGCGGAGCGCAGGAATGGTGAGCCGACCAGCTTCATAGGAGCTTCCGTTGACCATCGAGGTGAGGGTCGAGCCGTCGAGGGTCAGCTGGGCGCGGATCTCGGGACCGGTCGTCTCGCTGAATCCCATCAGCTGCTCGAAGAAGCTCATCGCAGATACTGCCACGGCGTGGTGGCCATTGTCTGTTCGTTCACATGGCCCGCGTCAACGGTGCCGGTTAAGGTGCGGACACCCAAGAACGAACCCGTACTCGAGGAGATCCAACAATGCTGCAGAAGGCACTCGCCACATTGGCCGCCACGTTGCCCGCCGAAGAGGTCAGCGCCCACTGCGACGGCCCCTGCGGTGTGTACGACCCGTCGTCGGCCCGCATCGCCGCCGAAGCCGTCCTGTCGATGACCAAGAAGCTCGTCGATGCTGGCCCGGCCACCACGGTCGACGCCCAGAACACCCAGAGCCGCTACATCGCCATCAAGGAACAGCAGGCCCACCTGGCCAAGGAAGAACTCCTGGTGCTCTGGACCGACTACTTCAAGCCGCCGCACCTCGAGGCCTACCCCGACCTGCACACCACCTTCTGGAACGCGGCCAAGCTGTGCTCGGAAGCCAAGGTGCACTGTGATGTCGCCATCGCCGAGAAGCTGCTCGCCGCCATCGAGGAGATCCACGGCATCTTCTGGGCCACCAAAGACCGCGACGTTCCCTGGTTCACCGCCAGCTGAACCCGGCCTCGGGCCGCGAACTCCTGGCCTGGGCCTTTCGTCGTCGTCGCCGGTTCGTGGTGTCGGGTGCCTCGATGGCGCCCACGCTGCGCGCCGGTGATGTCGTGCTGGTCGATCCGAGCGCCTACCGTCAAGTGCCGCCCGTAGATCTCGATGTGGTGGTACTCGAGCACCCGTATCGCGACGGGCTGCGCATCGTGAAGCGGGTGCAGGGAATCGATGAGCACGGCGCGGCCTACGTCGTGAGCGACAATCCGGCCGAAACCGATGCCCAGGACAGCCGCAGTTTCGGTCCGGTTCCCTTCGAACGCATTCTTGGGCGGGTCACCGCCAAGGTGCGATGATCGGTCGATGAACGCGACCACTGCGGTGCGCCGAGAACCGGCCTTCGAGGATCCCGCTGCCGTCTGGGCGTTGACCCGTTCGGCGCCGCCGTACTACCCGCTCGGTCGCGATGCCGCGAGTGCCGCAACGTTCGTTCCGCCTTGGTTCCGCCAGGACTTCGCCAGTTTCGGTGAGGTTCACGTGTCGGGCGCCGAGGTGATCCTGCACAACCCGGCCTACGTCGATGCCGCGCACGAGATTTTCGGCGCCGATGTGATCGTCGAGCCGACCACGGAGTATGTGAACGTGATGGCACCGGCCGCCTATCCCTTCGTGGCCCATACCGACGTCCCGGTCTTTCTCGGTGCGTCCCGCAAGAACATGCCGGCCTGGTTCTTGAATGCGATGTTGGCCTCCGGCTTGTTCGAAGCCGAGCGGGTTCGATTGGCGACTGCGGTGGCGTGGTCCTATGGCGGGCCGGGGGGCGCGTTCCACTACTGGCCGGAGGGCCCGGAGGCATCACGTCAGGTGGTCGAACCGCCGTTCGACAATGTCGCGGTGGTTGCCGACAACGAGGTGACGTTCCACGGCGTTGGGAAGGTCGGCGAGCGGTCCACGGCGATCGACTTCGATCCGCCCCTCACGCTCGATGCCGCGATGGTCTTCGACGGGGCGGACGGGCAGTGGCACATCGACGAGGCCGGCGCTCGTCGGGCCAGCTTTCCGGACGACATCATCCGCACCACGATCTCTTGGAAGGCCGAGATCTATCGCGACGAAGCCGAGCGCGGTCGGGTGGCGGCGGCGCAGGCCGATCCGAGTGTGGGTCTCAGCCTCGACACCATCGTGGCCCGGCTGAGGGCCGGTCTCGCCGCGCTCGGCCGGACCGCACCGGCGAGCGACCACCCGTTCGCCGACGAGGCCGCATCGAACGAGTGGTCGGCGGCGCTGGGCGCGGCCTACCCCCAACCGGCACCCCGCATTCGCTGACCCATCCGTTCTTCTTGCCGAAAACCACCGTAGAGGTGGTTCGCCGCAAGAATTTCGAGATGTTGGGGCACAGATGTCAGGGGCACAGGGGGGTTTGGAGTTCGGGTGGAAGCTCGGACCGGTGGGGCGGGTCGGCACCGACCCGGGTGCATGTGATCGCCGCGGTTGCGGTCGCCCGATCGCCGAGCGCATCCAGCGTGGCGTGGTCGAGGGTGCGAAGTGCGGCAGGATCCTGGCCCATCCCGAGCTCGGCCAAGCCGACCAGCAGCGCAGCGACAAAGGTGTCGCCGGCGCCGACCGTGTCGGCAACGTCGACCGGTTGGCCGGGGACCGACGCGACATGATCGGCGCTGTACATCGTCGCGCCCTCGGGGCCGTGCGAGACCGCGACCAGACCAACGCCGCGATGAAGCAACTCGTCGGCGATCAGGCTGTGGTGACGACCCGGCCAGATCCACTCGAGGTCTTCTTCCGATGCCTTGTACACCGCGGTGTGCTGCAACCAGCGCTCGTGAAACTGCTCCCACACCGTTCGGTCATCGATGATCTTGGGCCGAACGTTCGGATCGAGCGACACCACGCCGGCGTGGCGCTCGGCCAGATCGGCCAGGACGTGGGCGGTTCGACCGCGGAACATTCCCAGCGTGCCGCCGTGCACGATGGCGCCCGAGGTCCCCAGGCCGGCGAGATCGACCGCGCTGAGCATGGTGTCGGCGGTGTCGTCGCCCTCGAAACGGAAGGTCGGTGGGTCACCCTCGACGACGGCTCGAGCGGTGGGTTCGGGCCCTCGTTCCACCAGCCGGAGATCGACGCGGTTGTCCTGGAGGTTCGACCACAACAGTTCGCCGTACTCATCGGTGGAGATTCGTCCGGCGAAGGCCGCGGGGTGGCCAAGGCGCGCCGCCGCAATGGCCACGTTGTACGGCCCGCCTCCCGGCCTCGGGTCGGGCACCATGTCGACCAGCGCCTCGCCGGCGGAGACGATCACGGCGAAAGTAGGCTTTCGCGCCGGTCGAGCCGAGGAGGGGAGGGCGACCGACCGACGCGAAAGCGGATCGGTTCGCTCACTCGACGCGGGACCCGTCGGCTGCGAATACGTGGGCGGGGCCGTTGAAGCCGATCGATACGTTGTCGCCCCGGCTGATCTTCGTTTCGCCTTCAACCCGCACGACGAGCTGCGTGGTGGAACCCTGATGCTCGACATTTACGAACAGGAACGCCTCGGAGCCAAGTTCTTCAACGACGGTGACCTCGCCGGCCAGACCCTCGGCGCCCACCTTGAGGTGCTCGGGCCGCACTCCCACCGTGTACACACCGGGGCCACCGGCGGCGAGGCTCGATGCGGTCTTGTCGCTGAGCGGAACGGCGAGCGTGCCTACGGACAAACCGTCGTCGGCAACATCGACATCGACCAGGTTCATCGCCGGCGATCCGATGAACCCCGCGACGAACCGGTTGATCGGCCGGCTGTACAGCTCGCTCGGCGTGTCGCATTGCTGGAGCACACCAAAGTCCAGCACGGCAACGCGGTGCCCCATGGTCAGGGCCTCGACTTGGTCGTGGGTGACAT
>JABDJW010000001.1 GCA_013002375.1 Acidimicrobiales bacterium
GAATGCGCCAGGTCGGCTTGATGGCCGCCGAGCGCGGCCCAGATCACATTGTCGAGGGGGTGGGGGTCGAGGGGGTGGGGGTCGACGGGATCAGGGTCGGGTGGATGCGCGGTCATAGCTCGGCTCCGGGTTGGGGCGCGAGTTTGTCGATGCGCACATCGTCGAAGCGGTCGACATCGCGAAGCTCGGGGAAGAATCGCCACCACAGGGCGACGACGAGCAGGGTGCCGATGCCGCCGGTGACGATGGCCGGCACGAGTCCGAGCGCCTGGGCCGCAACGCCGGACTCGAGCGCCCCGAGTTCGTTCGAGCCCCCGATGAAGACGTTTTCGACCGCGATCACTCGACCGCGCATGACTTCGGGGGTCACCACCGGCACCAGGCTCGACCGAACGTAGACACTGATGGCGTCAGCGCCGCTGAGGACGAGAATTGCGGCGAAGGCCACGGCATAGGACGTGGTGAGCCCCAGGAAGATGACGGCCACGCCGAACACGGCCACGGTGCTCAACAGCGCGCGGCCGAGCCGGCGCCGTATCGGCCGGTAGGTGAGGGCCAACGACACCAACGCGGCGCCGATGCCGTCGGCGGCGCGCAGCCAGCCCAGACCGACCTCGCCGACCCCGAGGCGCTCGCTGGCGATGGCGGGGAGCAGCGCGGTCGCCCCGCCGAGTAGCACCGCGAAGAGATCGAGCGAGATCGCGCCCCGCAGAATCGGGTTGCGCCTGATGTACGCGATGCCCTCGACCGCGTCGCGAAAAGCCTGGGCCGGACCGGGCGCGGTTTCGAGCTGTTCGATCGGGGGCTTCGGCACGAAGGCCAATGCCATGGCGGCCAGGGCCAGCAGCACCATGGCCATCAGATACGGGAGCTCGTCGGCGGCGACCGCCGCGAAGCCGGCCGCGATCGGGCCGGCGATCACGCCGGCCTGGAAGGCCAGTGACTTGAGCGGGATGACCCGCTCGAGGATTTCGGGCGGCGAGAGATCGATCGGCATGGCGCGGCTGGCCGGCGCCGCGAAGGCTCAGGCTGCGCCGTAGCAGGCCACCAGCGCGAAGATCAGGCCGGTGGAATCGGGATCGGAGCGGATGTGAAAGTACAGCCCGGTGGCCACCGCGATCTCGACGGCGATCGCTCCGGCGTAGACAAACCGGCGGTCGAAGCGATCGACGATCGTGCCCGACAGCGGAGACAAGATGAACACCGGCAGGAAGATGACGAGGCCGAGCAGCCCGAGATCGAGTTCGCGGCCGGTGATGCTGAAGACCTGATCGCCGACAAACGTGTACAGCCCCAGGAACGCGAACGTGTGGAGGAAGTTGGCGACGAGCAGGGCCTTGATGCCAAACGGCACCCTGATCGGGGAAGAACTCGTGGGGCGGTCCGGCATCGGTGTCCACGGTAGGGCGCCTCGGTATCAGGCCCGGAATCCGCGCCCGATGGGAATTCTCGTCGGAAGGGACCGGCAGGGGTACGGTCGGGGGTATGCCGTTGACCCTTGCTCCTGCCGTGCCGGCAACCGCTCCCGATGTCCCCGAGCGGGTGGCAGCCCAGGTCGAAGCCGAGGGTTACTGTGTGATCGCCGACGTGCTGACCGCCGATCAGGCCGGCGCACTGGTGGCCGAGGTCGAGCGGGTCGAAGCCGAACACGACATCGCGGTCGGCGCCAACGAGTTCGAGGGCTTCCACACCCGCCGCATCTTCAACCTGATCGCCGCGGGCGAACCCTTTCGTGACGTCGTGCTCGAACCGACGGTGCTGGCTGCCGTCGAGGCCATTCTGGGCGTCGACTTCCTGCTCTCGGGTACCACCTCGATGCACATCAGTCCGTCCGAGACACCGCAGCTTCTGCATGCCGATGACGGCATGGTGTCCCTCCCGCGCCCGCACCCGGCGACGATGGTCACGACCCTGTGGGCGCTCAGCGATTTCCGGGCCGAGAACGGAGCCACGCACGTCGTACCCGGCTCCCACCGGTTTCCCGACATGCCCAAGCCCGGCGACCGCCACGACGTCGCCCACGCCGAGATGTCGGCCGGCAGCGTCTTGGTGTTGCACGGCAGCACTTGGCACGGCGGCGGGGCCAACGACACCGACGGCTCCGACCCGAGCGACGAGCGGTACGGTCTCTCGATTCAGTTCGTCGCGGGTTGGTGCCGCCAGCAACAGAACCTCATGCTGGGCACGCCGATCGACGTCGTTGCCACGTACCCACCGCGATTGCAGGAACTCATCGGCTACTCGATGTTCCGCAACGTGATGGGCCATGTGAACCGCGAGCATCCTCGTGCGTTGTTGGGCCTCGACGGCACCCCGGACATGGTCTGGGACAAGATGCAGCGCTGAGAATTCGCGCCCCGCGGGAACTTCTTCCGAGCGACCACCGTTTGGGATACGGCGCCCTGGTTGTCGGTTGTTCACCAGGCGACGGGGGAATCACACCACGTGATTGTGTCGGGCGCGGCGCCGCTGGTAACGAGCCGCACCCGACGTAGCCATTGACCCTTGAACAGGAGCAATGACATGCAACAACGATACCGCCGAACCGTGTTCGGCTTCCTGGCAGCCGTCTTAGTCGGCGCCTTTTTGGTGCCGACCGCTGCGACGGCCTCGACCCGGCGGGCCCCGACCCGCTACCTCGTCACGATCGAGAACCTCTCGAATCAGCCATTGACGCCGCCCGTGCTCGCCACCCACTCGGCCGCGGTGAGCGCCTTTGCCGCCGGAGCACCCGCGTCGCCGGGCATCCAGGGTCTGGCCGAGAACGGTGACGTACCGGGACTGGTGGCCGAGCTCAGCAGCAACCGCCGGATGATCGGGTCGGTGCAGGTCGCCGAGGCCGGCGATCCGCCACCGCTCGAGGCCGGCGAATCGGTGACGGTCGAGATCGACGCGTTGCGTCGCCACCGCCGGCTCACCATCGCCTCGATGTTGATCTGCACCAATGACGGCTTTGCCGCGGCCGAGATCCGGCTGCCGGGACGGGCCGGTCTGCAGACCACCCACTACCTGAACAGCTACGACGCGGGTACCGAGCGCAACACCGAGGACTTCGACGACCTCGTGCCACCCTGCGGCCCGCTGACCGGTGTGGATT
>JABDJW010000127.1 GCA_013002375.1 Acidimicrobiales bacterium
GAGCAACGTGTCGACCGATCGGGCTGCCGGCAGGCCGACCGAGTGAGGACCGACCGCCAAACAGAAGGACTCGACAACCAACGGGGAGCTACGAGGGATCACAAGTACCGGTTGTATCGTTCGGCGCCCCTCGTGAGCAAGGGTCGTTCGACCCATCGGCGGCCCAAACCGTTGCGAGTTTGCCGCCTCCGAACATTTGTCGCCGCCTACCCCACCATGCCCATAGTCCCCATTGTCCCCTTGGGTCTCGTTGCTCACATGTACCACTCGAGGACCAGGAACCGTCCGAGTCCTTCGGGGTCGAGTAGGGCTTCGGCCTCGGCCACCCGGCTCCGCGCCCGGACGGCGGCCAGATCGCCAAGGTGCGCTCGTTCGCTCCAGACCCGCTTCCCCTCGGCGACCAGGTCATCGATGCCGTGGCGGGCGAGCCAGTCGGCCTGTGTCATCAGAACGTCGGTCGGCCGAACCCGCTCGAGGGCACCGACATCCACATTGGCGGTGATGTCGTGGTGGCCGAGTTCGGCGAGCGGATCCGCCGCGACCTCGTGGGACCGGTACGTGCGCAGCCAATCCGTCCGGTCGGTCGGATACTGCTCGGCGTAATCGAACACCACGACACGACCGGCGCCGAACAAACCAAGGGCTCGGCGCAGCCACGATTGAGCTTCAGTGAAGAGCGGCATGCGAAACTGCGGCGGCGCGCCCGCGAGATCGATCCAGGGCGCAGGGTTCTCGACCGGCACTGCGGTCTCGACGAGACCATCATCAGCGACATCGACCAAGACCTCCGACCATCCAACATCGCGGTCGTACTGCAGAAGGTCGAAGGGCAGATTGTCGAGGAGTTCGTTGGCGATCACGACACCAATGGCGGTGGGATCAACCGGTGGCAAGTCCACCCGGGACTCGACACCGTCCGGGTGGGAATCGTGTTGCGCCGACGACCGTTCGACCGCCAGGTAGCGCACGGCCGGCAGACAGTCCGGTGCCGCGGCCCGAATCGATCGCGCCAGCGTTCCGGGACCGGCACCGGCATCGATCATCACAAACGACTCAGGGCAGCCGTAGCCCCGCCACCACGAGTCCAGGGCCTGCGCTACCACCGCGCCGAACAGCGGGCCGACCTCCGGACTGGTGATGAAGTCGCCCCGACGACCGGCTTGGCCCCGACCGGAGTAGAAACCGTGTTTCGGGTGATACAGCGCAGCCTCCATGACCTCACTGAAGGGCAGGGGTCCGTGCGCGGCGATACGGGAGGCGAGCAACTCAGCAACCGGTGTCACCTGCTCAGGGTAGAAGAATCGGCGTTGCCCCGGCCGCACCCGGGGTCGGACCCGCCGCCAGACCCGCGGCCGTCAGGCCCGCAGATCGGCGTTGGCCGGGTCGTAGGCCGGCTCGGCCAGCACCGTCGCGGTCCGTCGCTCGCCGAGCACGAGGACGTCGAGTTCGGTCCCCGGCTCGGCCGACTTCGGATCGACGTACGCAAAGGCCAGACTCTTCCCGACCGTGTAGCCGTAACCGCCGCTGGTGACCAGCCCGACGGCCCGCCCGTCGCGAAAGACCCCTTCGCCACCGTGACAGTCCGCGTCGGGAGCATCGGCCGACGGCGCGAGCTGCATATAGGCCAGCCGCCAGTCGTTGCCGCGAGGTGGCGAATCGACGACGGGCGAGCCGAGGTACTCCTTGTCGGTGCGTAGGAAACGATCGACGCCGGCCTGGCGGGGTCCGATGTCATGGGTGAGTTCATGGCGGGTCAGGTAGGCCTTTTCCATGCGCAGCGAGTTCAGTGCGTAGCTCCCGAAGTCGGCCACGCCCAAGTCGGCACCGGCTGCCCACAACCCGTCATACAAGGTCAGCATGTGCTCGAACTCGACGTGGAGCTCCCAACCCAACGCGCCGGTGAAGCCCACCCGGAGCGCCCGCACCGGAACACCGCACACCTCGATTTCCTGGCCGCTCAGCCACTTGAACGCCTCACCGGACATATCGGTCTCGGTGCACCGGGCGAGGAGCTCACGACTCTGGGGCCCGGCGACGACGAGTACCCCGAGTTCGGTCGAACGGTCGGTGATGGTGACATCTTCGTTCGCTTCGATGTGTTGGTCGAACCAGTCGAGATCTCGGGTCTCGCCCATGGGACCGGAGATCACGTAGAAGTGATCAGCGGCCAGTCGGGTGATGGTCACTTCGGTCTCGATCCGACCGGTCGCGGTCAGCACGTAGGCGAGCGCCATCCGTCCGTCGGTCTTCGGTAGCCGGTTGGTGACCATGCGATCGAGGAAGGTCGCCGAGTCAGGCCCGCGCACCTCGAACTTGGAGAACGCGCTCAGGTCCATCAGCCCGACTCGCTCCCGTACCGCCTGCGTTTCGGCCCGCACCGGGTCGAACCAGGAGGTACGCCGATACCCGGGATCGTCTTCGAACGGCAGGTCCTCGGGCACGAACCACTTCGGTTGCTCCCACCCGAAGGCCTGGGTGAAGATCGCCCGCTTCTCGGCCAGACGGTCGTACAGCGGCGAAGTCCTCACCGGTCGATGGGCAAAGCGTTCCTCACCCGGCAGGTGGCAGCGAAACATCCACTCGTAGTCCTCGAGCGCCTTGGCCAGGGTGTGCTCGGGCGTGATCCACCCGTAGCGACGCGGATCGTAGTGACGGATATTGAGTTCGGTCTCCCCGTGGACAATCCAGCGGGCCAGTTCCCGACCGGCGCCGGGCCCCCACGCCAGCCCGATCGACGAGCCGGTGTTCAACCAGTAGTTGCGCACGCCGGGCGCCGGCCCCAGCAGCATGTGCGAATCGGTCGTGTGGGTGATGGCCCCGCGCACCACCCGACGAATACCGAGATCGGCCAGCACCGGTACCCGGCGGAAGGATTCCTCCAGGAAGTCGCCGATCAGGTCGTAGTCCTCGTCGAACAATGGGTTCTCGGCGTCCCACGGCACGCCGTCGAGCCAGGCCGCTTCGGCGCCCCGGTGCTCGTAGATGCCGATCAGGCCGGCCTCTTGCTCCTGCCGGATGTAGCCGGCCACCCGGTTGTCGCGCATCACCGGCATTTCGATGCCCCGCTCGATGAACTCCGGGACCGGGTCGGTCACGAGGTAGTGGTGCAAGACGTTGGCTTGTGGCACTCGGAACCCGCTCAGCTGCGCAACCTGATCGGCGTAGCAGCCGGCGGCATCGACGACGTGTTCGCAATCGATCGTGCCCTTCTCGGTGACCACCGACCAGCCGTCGCTCGTCGGGTTCACCTCGAGCACTCGATTTCGCCGCACGACCTCGGCCCCTGCGGCCCGGGCGCCGGCGATGAACGCCATGGTGGCACCGCTGGGATCGACGTGTCCCTCCCCTTCGGTCCAGATCGCGGCCCGGACATCGGTGGTGTCGTAGAACGGGTTCAGCTCGGCAAGATCGGACGGACCCACCAGTTCGATCGGATAGCCGATATAGGCGCCGATACCGATCTGCGCCTTCAGGGCATCGACCTCATCTGGCGTGTAGGCCACCCGCAATCCACCCGGCGTGTGCAACGAAACCGCCTGTCCGGTCTGGGCCTCGAGTCCGGCGTAGAGCTCCAGTGCATAGTGGTGAAACGCAGCGGTCGTGTAGTCGCCCACCGATCGGGTGATCTGGCCCGCCGCATGCCACGTCGAACCGGACGTGAGCTCGGCCTTCTCGACCAGAACGCAATCCGACCAGCCTTCCTGCGCGAGGTGCCACAGGAGCGACGCGCCATGGATGCCGCCACCGATGACGACGACGCGGGCTGTTGTTCGCATCGTCGTGTTCTCGTGCGTGGAGGCCGGGTTGCACCGGTTTACGGGCAAGCGATGCCGACCGCGTCGAGTTGGGCCAGTCGGGCCGCCACCGTCGTTCCACCGGACAGGGTGTAATGAATCCCGTCGTACATCTCGGCGACGCGCGTGTCGAACTCCTGCAGGGTGCAGCCCAACGCCGCGGCCACCGAGCTGTTGAGGTCCTCGATACGCGCCTGCTGGGCGGCGTCGCCGGACGGCGGGACCTCAACCCAGACCACCGGATTTCCGTACGCCAACAGGTCGGCGTGAGCCTGGACATAGACGGCGGTGTTGATCGGCTCACAGCCATTGGTGACCGAGCAGCGAGCATCATGCACGGAGAGAAAGGCCACGACAACGTCATCGACGCTGTCCGGCGAGTTCGCGAGGTGGTCGAGGACGCAGTCCGGCGTGATCGCGCCGCCGCTCGGCTGAATTCGGCCCCCGGCCATGTGGCCATAGCCACAGCTCGGCTCGGCCGAACCGGTCATGACGATGCCTTCGAACGACTGGGCCGCAACCTGCACCAGGGCCGCGGTGGAATCACCGACGATGTGCACATCGCATGCCGTGCTCAGAAGGGCACAGAATGCGAGTGCGCCGACGCGCGGGAAACGTGACACGACGCGAAAGAGTATGTCAATACGCGCTGACCGGCGAACCAAACCCTGTGCCCGTCGGGCACGGATTGGTTCGGCGCCGCCGGCTGGAGCGTCTAGGGCGCGAGCAGCGTCACGTCGGTGACATCGGTGACCAGACTCGGCGCGACACCGAAGGCGAGGGTGACGATCGCGGTGATGGCCATGGCCGCGACCAGCGATGGCGGAACCCGCACCGGCGTCATGTCGCCGTCGGGTACCGGATCGGCCCACATCCGACGGGCGACCGCGGCGTAGTAGAAGAGCGCAATAACCGAGTTGATAGCGACGATCACGGCCAGCACCCAATCCCAGGTCTGCCCTCCGGCGGCGAGCGCCCGGAACACGTTGAACTTGGCGAACCACCCACCGAGCGGTGGAATGCCGGCCAGCGAGAACAAGAATGCGGCCATGGCCACGGTGAGGCCCGGGGCGTACTGGAACGATCCGGCCATCGAGTCGATCTCGGCCGAGCGGGTCTTTCGAGCCAGCGCGATGATGACGGCAAAGGCGCCGAGGTTCATGGCCGCGTAGATCACCAGGTACATGATCGTGGCCCGAAGCGCCTGGTCGGCCGTTGCGGCATCGCGGCCGGCAACGGCGAGTGGCGCCAGCATGAAACCGGTCTGGGCCACACCGGAGTAGGCCAGCATGCGGACGATGTTGGTCTGGCGCAGGGCAATGAGATTGCCGACCGTCATCGACAACGCCGCAATGATCCAGATCAGCGGCTCGTAGACGTCGGAACGACCCCAGAACCCCACGTACAGCAGCTGGACCAGGCCGACGAAGCCGGCCGCCTTCGACGCCACCGACAAGAACGCGGTGACCGGGGTCGGGGCACCCTCGTAGG
>JABDJW010000132.1 GCA_013002375.1 Acidimicrobiales bacterium
TGTGGATCGAGCCCGACGGCCCGGCGCCCCGGAAGATCGCCGCGATCGGCGTGCGGCTGACGCGCGGTCGGTCGATGCACGGCTTCGCGCTGAACGTCGCCCCGGACCTCGGCGCCTTCGACGCCATCGTCCCCTGCGGCATCGCCGACTTTGCGGTGACGAGCCTCCGGGCCGAGGGGGTCGATGCCTCGATGGCCGACGTCGTCGACGTGCTGGCTGAACTGGCCGTCGAGCGGTGGGCCGGCGGTGGGGGAGTACACCGTGCCGACGTGGCGTGGCGCGAGAGCCCCGACGACCTCAGTGCCTTCAGCCGCGGCGAGGGCCCGGGCGAACCGACCAAGCCGGCCGAGCACCTCGAGGGAACGTCGGTTCGAATCAAGAACCGGCTCGAGTCCGCCGGTGTCACCGAGGGGCTCAGCATCAGCACCCGCAAGCCGGAGTGGATGCGGGTACGGGCCGAGATGGGGCCGGACTACCGCCGGCTCAAGGGCATCATGCGCGAGAACGCACTGGTGACCGTGTGCGAGGAAGCGGGCTGCCCCAACATCTACGAATGCTGGGCCGATGGCACGGCGACCTTCATGATCAACGGCGAACAGTGCACCAGGGCGTGCGGATTCTGCCTGGTCGACACCAGCAAGCCTTCGCCCCTCGATCCTGACGAACCGGCACGCGTCGCCGCGGCGGTGGAGCAGATGGCGCTCGGTTATGCCGTGGTCACCTCGGTGGCACGCGATGATCTCCCCGATGGGGGTGCGTCCGGTTTCGCCGCCACCATCGGCGCGATCCGGGCCACGGCGCCCGAGACGCGCGTGGAGGTGTTGATCCCGGACTGCAAAGGGGACGCCGACGCACTCGGTGTCATCTTCGCGGCCCGGCCCGACGTGCTGAACCACAACATCGAGACGGTGGCCCGTCTCCAGCGGGCGGCTCGGCCGTCGGCCGGCTACGCCCGGTCGCTGGCCGTGTTGGCCCGGGCCAAGGCGGCCGGACTGCAGACCAAGTCATCGATCATCGTGGGTCTCGGCGAGACCGCCGAAGAAGTGCGCGAGACGATGGTCGACCTTCGTGGGGTCGGCGTCGATATCGTCACCATCGGCCAGTATCTGCGGCCGACGTCGCATCATCTGCCTGTGGCGCGGTGGGTCGAGCCCGCGGAGTTCCAAGCGTTCAGGGCGTACGGCGAAGCGCAGTTGGGTATTCCGCACGTCGAGTCCAGCCCACTCACCCGATCGAGCTACCACGCCCGCCAAGCCGAGGCCGCACTCTCCTGAGCCGTCCTCTCCGAATCGGCCGGCCCGGGCGTCGTCGAGGGGCGGTTTCCGTTCAAGGACACCGACCGGTCGGGCCGATAGCCCAAGGTAATGGACAACCATTCGGCCTACGAGCACGTGCGGCTGCTTCTCGCCAGCGGTGAGGAAGCCGAAGCGGTGCGCGTGTACGAACGGTTGTTGATCACCGATCCCGAGGCCAAGGAACTCCTGGTACCGGTGGCCGCGATGCTGCTCGAGCAGGGTCGGTCGACCCTCGCGATCCGCCTGGCCGAAGGCATTCTCGAGGATGACCCCTGGTTGCCGAGCGCCCACCAGGTTCGCGTCGATGCCTTGGCCGAGGCCGGCGCGATCGAGGACTCGGCCCAAGCCGCCGAGGAATGGGCGGCCGCTACGCCCGAGGTCGTCGACGCCCAGCTGTCACTGAGCTGGGCCCGGTTGGCCACCTTCGATCAAGCCGGCGCCCATCGGGCCGCGGTGGCGGCTCGCGATCTCGATCCGATGTCGCCGGTCGGGTGGCTGGCCATCGCGTGGGTGGCCCGCCTCGATCGACGCTGGGCCGACGTGATCGAGAACTGCCGCGAGGCGTTGTGGATGGCACCCGATCACCCCGATGCCACCTTCCTGCTCGGGGAAGCCCATCTCCAGCTCGGCCGGCGGGAGCAGGGTCGCGAGATACTGCGTTCGCTCCGCGACGATGATCGCGCCGCCCGTCTGTTGCACGAGACCGAGGTCCGACGGGTCGGTGCCACCGTCGGCGTCATGGTGGCGGTGGTCTTCGCTCTGATCGGAGCCTCCACCGGCTCGATCGGCTTGGTCGTGCTTCCGCTGGTCATGGCCTATCTCTTCCGGCAACGGTTGGACCGTTTTGCTCATCACCGGCGGCGGGCCGCCGGCGGTCGCCCCGAACCAACCAGCCTGGTTCACCCCATGTTGTTGTGGGGGACGATGGCGGTCTTGGTGTGCGCAGTGATGGCGCTGCTCACCTAGCCTGGCCCGATGGCCACCGCTGGATTCGCAGCCCGCATCGATCGAGCCCGTCACCACATGTCGGCCCAGGGCGTCGACGCCTTGTTGCTGTCGGTGGGCGCCGATCTGCCCTATCTGACCGGGTACGAAGCCATGCCGCTGGAGCGGCTCACCATGTTGGTGCTCCCGGCTGAGGGAGATGCCCACCTGGTGGTGCCGGGCCTCGAAGCACCCCGTGTCGTCGAGCGGCCCGGTGTGTTCACCGTGGTGCCGTGGGGCGAGACCGACGACCCCATCGCCATCGTCGCCGACCTGGCCGGGTCGGTCGGTACGGCCGCGATCGGGGATACGACCTGGGCCGGGTTTCTCGTCGATCTGCAACGGGCCATGCCGGACACGGCGTTCGGTCGGGCCTCGGCCGTCATGTCCGAACTGCGGGCCGTCAAGGACGATGCCGAGATCCAGTCGTTGCGCCGGGCTGCCGAAGCCGTCGACCGCATTGCCGCTCGGCTCCAAACCGGTGAAATCCCGTTGATCGGCCACACCGAGGCCGAGGTCAGCGCCGAGCTGGGCCGCCAGATCATCGCGGAAGGTCATCATCGGGTGAACTTCGCCATCGTCGCCGCGGGGCCCAACGCGGCCAGTCCCCATCACGAACCAGGGGCGACCGTCATTGAGCCGAACCAGGTCGTGCTCTGCGATTTCGGCGGCACGATGCCCGGCACGGACGGCATTGGCTACTGCTCCGACATCACTCGGTGCGTCTACACCGGCGAGCCGCCGACCGAGTTCCGCGAGCTCTACGACGTGTTGTACGAGGCCCAGGCCGCGTCGGTGGCCGCGGCCACGGTGGGCACGCCATGCGAGCGGGTCGATGCGGTCGGCCGAGCCGTCATCGCCGATGGCGGGTATGGCGAGTACTTCATCCACCGCACCGGTCATGGCATCGGGGTCGAGGGCCACGAAGATCCGTACATCGTCGAGGGTAACGCCACGCCGCTGGTCGCCGGTCACGCCTTCTCGGTCGAGCCCGGCATCTACGTGCCGGGGCGCTGGGGGGCCCGGCTCGAGGACATCGTCGTCGCCGCCGAGGCCGGCCCGGACCCGTTGAATCGGGTCGATCACCACCTGGCCGTCGTCGACGCCTGAACGCACCGCGTGATCGATCTCAACGCCGCAAGCTTCCTGGTGCAGTGGGCCGCTGGTGGCTGGCTGTTCCTGTGGGTCACGACCCGCCGCCGCGAGGTGGGGCTCGGCTACGGCTGGTTGATGCGCATCGTGTACCTGGCCCTGGCCGCCGGGTCGCTGATCGTGTCGTGGTTCTTCGGCGCGGTGCCGGTACGCGACGGTCTGGTCCTCGCCATGGTTTTCGCCGGAACTGCCGCGCTCGCGGTCTCGATCCAGCGGAAGGCGGCCGGGGTTGCGGGTCAACGCGAACGGGTCGAGCGGCGCTCGCAGGAGGTCGCCGACATGACCGGCATCGATCGCGACGTCCAACACTTCGACAAGGGCCAGGCCGAATTCCCGCCCTGGATCGATCTGGTCCCGGCGCTCCTGGGCTTCGCCGCCCTCATTCCGGCCGGCATCGACGCGGGCGACCCGGCCCTGCTTTCGATCGTCCGGTTGGTGGTCGGCGCGGCCTTCCTGGGCGCAGTGACCGATGCGATGTTGCTGGGCCACTGGTATCTGGTGCAGCCGGGGCTGGCCCGAGGGCCACTGCTCGAGTTGGTGCGGTGGACGGCGTTGCTCTGGCCGCTCGAGCTCCTGGTGCTGCTGTGGCCCACCGGCATGTGGTCCGCCATCGATGGCAGCATCGACGATGGCTACAACGGGTTGCTGACGTGGTTCTGGATCGCGTCGACCCTGGCCACGATCATCCTGGTCGGCGTGTGCCGGGCCGCGCTCCGCGAACGGCAGTACTCGGCGGTCATGGCGGCGACCGGGTTGTTGTACCTCGCCATTCTCATGGCGTTCGGTATGGATTTGGTGGCCCGGGCCATTCTGGCCGGCTGAGTTCCGGGCGGTGATTGGCCGGGACCGACGAAATCGTTGATTTCGAGCCGGTTTCAGCCGATGGGCACCCTGGAAACAGCGGTGTTGCTGGTGTTGTCCGAGCGCTGCATGGTGCCAGTGTTGCTACTGACCGGCGTCAGGGATTGTTGGGAAACCGCGGCGAACTGCGCGCATACTGAATACTTCCCCCGTGAAGGAGATCTCGTCATGGCGAGAGCGATTTGGAGCGGATCGATCAGCTTCGGTCTGGTGAACATCCCGGTGAAGCTGCACACCGCAGTGCGCCGCAAGACGGTGCGATTCAACCAAATCGACAGCGTCAGCGGCACCCGGGTCAAGCAGAAGCGGGTGTCAGCCGACGGCAACGAGGTCGCCTACGAGGACATCGTCAAGGGGTATGAGCTGCCCTCGGGCGAGTACGTCACCATCACCGAGGACGAACTCGCCGCGCTCGATCCTGCGGCCGTACGCACGATCGACATCACCGAGTTCGTCGACCTGGTCGACATCGATCCGATGTTCTACGACAACGCGTACTACCTGGCGCCCGACCCCACGACGGCCAAGCCGTACAAGCTGCTGGCCACCGCCATGGAGCAGAGCGGCAAGGTCGGTATCGCTCGATTCGTCATGCGCACCAAGCAGTACCTGGCCGCGGTCCGGCCCCAGGACGGCAAGCTGTTGCTGTCGACGATGGTGTACCACGACGAGCTGGTCGACACCGGCGAGATCGAAGGCTTCGACGGCCTCGACGAGGTCGAGGTCGCCGACAAGGAACTGGTCATGGCCGAGCAATTGATCGAATCGCTCAGCGAAACGTTCGACCCGACGAAGCACGCCGACACCTATCGCGAAGCGGTGCTCGACTTGATCGAACGCAAGGCCGGTGGCGAAACCGAGATCATCGCCGCACCGGCTGCGGTCGACGATGGCAAGGTCGTCGACCTCATGGCTGCGCTCGAAGCGAGCGTTGCGGCAGCCAAGGGTGCTCGAGGTCGACACCCGGCCGCGGCCAAGAAGGCTCCGGCCAAAAAGAAGAAGACCACGGCCAAGAAGAAGGTGACCGCCAAGAAGACCACCAAGAAGGTGGCCGCCAAGAGGACCACCGCGAAGAAGACCACCAAGAAAGCCAGCTGATCCGCCGCGATGGCCGAACCGATCGCAGCGGAAGTCGGTGGCCGAACGCTGAAGTTCACCAACCTCGACAAGGTGCTCTACCCGCTCGTCGGGTTCACCAAGGCCCAGGTCATCGAGTACTACGTGCGGATCGCGCCCGCGTTGCTGCCCCATGTGACCGGTCGGTGCATGACCCTGCGCCGGTGGCCCGACGGCGTGACCGCCGAACCGTTCTATGCCAAGCGTTGCCCCGATCATCGACCCGATTGGCTGGCGACCTACGGCGGCACCGGCGACCGCGGCGGCTCGATCGACTACTGCGGCATCGACGAGGTTGCCGCGTTGGCCTGGACCGCGAATCTTGCCGCGCTCGAACTCCATGCGCCGATGGCTCGGGCCGACGATTTGGATTCACCAACCATCTGCGTCTTCGACCTCGATCCGGGCGAACCGGCCACCATCACCGAGTGCTGCCAGGTGGCGCTGTGGTTACACGAGTTGCTCGACACCATCGGGCTGCAGGGCTTCGCCAAGACCTCCGGATCGAAGGGCATGCAGGTCTATGTGCCGCTCAATGTGCTCCACACCCACGACCACGCCAGCGGGTTCGCCAAGGCAGCCGCCCAGCTGCTGACCAAGCAGCACCCGGAACTCGTGTTGCCGCAGATGACCAAGAAACTACGGGCCGGCAAGGTCTTCATCGACTGGAGTCAGAACAGTCGGCACAAGACGACGATTGCGCCGTACTCGATGCGCGGTCGAGATCGACCGACGGTGTCGACCCCGATCACGTGGGACGAGGTCAGCGACGGCGCCGACGGCGAACCCCTGGTGTTCGAAACCGCCGATGTGCTCGAGCGGGTCGACGACGTCGGCGACCTGTTCGCGCCGGTCGAGACCCTCGAACAACAACTCCCCGGTTAGCGGCAACCCTTCGGGTCGCGGCAACCCTTCGGGTTGCTTCGAGTTGCTCGCCTGGCGGCTCGCAACTCCCGGGCACTCGCTAGCGCGGGGTCAGGGTTACCTCGACGTAGGCGTTGGCGGGCAGAATTGCGGCGGCGAGGGCCTGGACGTCGGCCGCGCTGATTCGTCCGACGAGCAACGGCCGGGCCCCGAGCTCGTTCGGATCCTCGTTGGGGTGGGTCGTGTAGTACAGCAAGGCATCCATGTAGAGGCCGTTGTCGACGAGTTGGAACTCGCTGGTGAGTTGCTCTCGGGCGGTGGCGAACTCGCTGCCGGTCGGGCCGGTGGCCCGCAGGTCGTCGAGGTTGGCCCGTAGGGCATCGATCACCTCCGGTAGCCGCTCGGGGTCGCTACCGATTTGCAGATAGGTGTCGATCGTCGGGCGGGGCAGTTCGTTGAGCGTCATCGACACGAATGGCGAGTACGTGGCCGACAACTGCTCCCGAAGCAGCACGCGAAGTCGTTGCGCAACGATGATCTCGAGATAGCGCATCGTCATCCGGGTGGTTTCGTCGTAGTTGGCCGGTGCGTTCCAGAGGTAGGTGACCGAACCTTGCTCGGTGCCGGCCTGAACCTCACCCCGAGTTGGGGTGGTCGGCGGTGCCGGCGCAGTGTCGGCGAACTCGTCCTCGACCCCGTCGGCCGGCAGGGTGCCGAGGTACCGCGCGGAGAGCCGTTCGATCTCGTCGGGATCGAAGTCGCCGGCGAACACGAAGACGAAGTCACTCGCGTCGCCGAAATGCTCGGCGAAGATCTCGCGGCCCCGTTCCAGGCCGAAGGTGTCCAAGTCATCGACACTGGGAATGGCGAAGTATCGGGGGTCGCCGTCATAGCGAAGCTCGATGAGTTCCTGGGCCGCAGCCAGGTTGGGGTTCTGGGTGAGATCCGATGCGAGCGGGCGGGTCTGGCTGATGACGGTGTTGAGGGCGGCGGGTTCCGCGTTCGGTTCGGTCATGTACAGG
>JABDJW010000135.1 GCA_013002375.1 Acidimicrobiales bacterium
GTCAACAACACGACCGACGAGGTCATCAGCCACAACGGCAGCCTGATCTCGGCCAACTACTCCTCGTCGAACGGCGGGTCGTCCGCGTCGAACAGCTACGTCTGGGGCAGTACCCAGCTGCCCTACCTGGTGAGCATCGCCGACGCTTACGACGACCACAAGAACCCGTACGGCAAATGGCAGCGTACCTACACGATGCGGGATCTCTCGCGCTATTTCGCCCGCTACACCAGCAGCGATGTCGGCGACATCACCGACATCTCGTTCTCCGGGCCCTACGGCAACTCCGGCCGCATCGACCGCGCCCAGGTCACCCTCACCGGCACCGGGGGCAGCCGCACCATTTCCGGCGCCTTGTTCCGCATCCGCATCAACGCCGGTCTCGGCCTCGACGGCAAGTACCTGTTGGCCGATCAGGTCCTGTCGACCAACCTCACCGTGTCCGAAATCCGGGGCCTCGAACCCGAAGTCGGCAACGAGCACCGGCCACAGGGCCGTTTCCGCTTCGACGAGGTCAACACCGATCGAAACCCCCCTTCCGTCGCGATCCGGGGCTGGGCCCTCGACCTCGACGCGGACGAGCCGCTGCTGGTCCGCGTGCACCGCAACGGCACCCAGATCCACGCGATCACAGCCAATGCGTCTCGTCCGATCATCGGCGCCCGGTTCAACACCGGGGACAATCACGGCATCGACATCGACGTCGAGCTCGTGCCGGGATTGAACGAGATCTGCCTGACCGCACTGGACCTCACCCCCAATGCACCGGGCACAAACCTCGGATGCCGTTCTATCTCGAGCGGCGCGCCCAACGGCAGCATGCAGGTCAGGGTCGACTACGTCGGGGCGCCGAAGCTGGTAACGACGGGCACCGCGGTCGACGCCGACAATGCCGGCCGAACCGGCATCCACGTGTACATCGATGGCACCTACGCCGGCGGCACTGCGACCGGTCCGGGATCATCGAGCTGGAGCCTCACCCGCATCGCGTTCGAGGGCGGCCATCGGGTTTGCGGATACGCGCTCGACAACGTCGCCGGCAGCCAGGCCTCACCGCTCGGCTGCTTCAACGTCGTCGTCAGCGATCGCATCGATGCCCCGAGCGGCGTCGTCGCCCCGGTCGGGTTGCTCGAATCGGTCGTCCAGAACGGCAACGCCCTCACCGTGACCGGCTGGGCGTTCGACCCCAACTCGCAATCGCCGGTGCGGCTGGCGATCAACGTCGACGGCGAACGCGTCCTGAACACCTACGCCGACGACAATCGGCCCGGGCTGGGCCAACGGTTCAATCGAGACGCGCGGATCGGCTTCCGCGAGACGCTTCAGCTCTCCCCCGGGCCCCATCAGGTGTGTATCTGGGCGGCCAAGCCCGGCCCCAACACCCTCGTGGCCTGCCTCTACGCCAACATCTGAGGCGCGCCGCCTCCGCAAATCATGCGGTCCTCAGGTCGTGCGCTCGACGGTGGTCATCTCGTTGCACGTTGTGCTGGCGATGTCGTAGCCGCTCCCACCATCGCAGTAGTCGGCGCCGTTCGACCCCTTCAAGATGTCGTCGCCGTCGCCGCCCCACACGGTGTCGTCACCCTCGCCGCCCCACATGATGTCGTTGCCGAGGCCGCCCCAGAGCTCATCGTCGCCGACGCTGCCGCGTATCCGGTCCGCGCCGTCGTTGCCGTAGACCTCGTCGTTTCCGTGGCCGCCCTTCAAGAAGTCGTAGTTGTCGCCGCCATAGATCACGTCGACGTCGGCGCCGGCCCGGATCTTGTCGATCCCCGCGCCGCCATACAGCACGTTGTTGCCCGCGCCACCGAAGATGCGATCGTTGCCGTCGCCGGCACAGATGATGTCGTCGCCGCCCAACCCCCAGATCCGGTCGTCGCCCCCGTAGGTCACGATGATGTCGTTGCCCGCGGTGCCGAAGATGTCATCGGGCCCGGCGGTACCTTCGTGGGTCGGCGTCAGCTCGGCACAGCCGTCGTTGAAGTCCTCGGGCGGTTCCGGCGCCGACCACGTACCCATCAACGGGCTGTCGACGATGTCGGTGCAGCCCGGAAGGTCATGTTGGAAGTAGTCGTCGTTGCCCGGATCGAGCATGAGGTTGGCCCAGTCGCGTCCGCCCGGACCGTTGTAGATGATGTCGCGGTTGTCGTCGGTGACATGACCGGTGCCGTCGTTGTTCGGGGCACACGAGAACGCGGCCCCCAGCATGTGGGTGAGTTCGTGGGCCACGAGGTAGGTGGCCCCATACGGGAAGACCGCCGATGTCGAGGGCGCGATGCCGCAGTTCTCGATCGGCACCACAATCATCAGGCTCTGGTAGCCGCATGCGCCGCTGTTGATCGTGCCCTCGAGGAACAGGAGCAGTTCCGAATTCGCCGACCTGGCGACCTGGGCATGGATCTGGCTCTGCATGGTGGCGTCGGCCTGGTTCGTCGTCAGCGCGTGTAGCTGGGCCTTGGTCTGGCTCAGGGTCACGGTCGGCACGGTGATCCCGGTCTCGGTCCGCACGAACACCGGGTACTCGCCACTGGTCTGCTCGGCGAACCAGCCCTGCACGGCCAGCACGGTGGCGCCCGTTGCCTGGTTGCGATCGGCGATCGGCGTGACATCGGACGGCACGACATACACGGCCTGGATCGTCGTCGGCGACGCCGCGGCGCTCGCCGATCCAGCCGGAACTCCCGCGATGGCGAACACCACCAACGCCACCAAACGAATCATTGCCGCGCGAGACCACGCCATTCGATCTGCATCGACACGGTGCGGGCTTGGCTTGAATGCGGCGGACGAGTTGGGGCGATCGGCCGACCGCAGCTCAGCCGGTCATGCCGAGCCCGTCATCCTGAGCTCGTCAGCTTGCCCACCAGATCGTTGAGCGGCCCGCGGAAGTCGGGCAACAGCTCGATGCCCGACAGGGCCAGGGCCCGATTCTCGAGCACGCTGTTGGCCGGCCGGGGCGCCGGGAGCGGCATGTCGGCGGTGGTGATGGGGTGCACCCGGGCCGGGTCGTGGCCGGCCGCCTTGGCGACCTCCTGGGTGAACTCGTACCACGACACCGCACCTTGGTTGGTGACGTGGAAGGTCCCGGGCCGCTTCTCGGTGGCCAGGGTGAACATCATCTTGGCCAGGTCGGCACAAAACGACGGATGACCACGCTGATCGTCGACGAACTGCAGATCGTCCTCGCCGTCGAGCAGCCGCAGGATGGTCTTGACGATGTTGTTGCCGTACTCGCCGCACACCCACGACGTACGCATGATGGTGGCGTCGGGCCCGAGCTCACGCTCGCCGGCCAACTTGGTCTGACCGTAGACCGATTGTGGGTTCGGGGTGTCCCACTCGTGATACGGCGAGTCCTTGGTGCCGTCGAACACGTAGTCGGTGCTGACGTAGAGCAGGTGAGCGCCGGTGTCGCGGGCCGCCTCCGCAAAGTGACGCACCGACATCACGTTGACGTTGTACGCGGTTTCGATCTCGGTCTCGCACTTGTCGACCGCGGTGTAGGCCGCGCCGTGCAAGATGACGTCGGGTTTGGCGTGGCGCACTGCGCCGACCACTGCGTCGCGCTGGGTGATGTCGAAGTCGACGAGGTCGACCGCCACCACTTCGTGGCCGCCTTCGGCCTCGAAACGCTTCACCACATCGGTGCCCAGCTGACCGGCCGCGCCGGTGACCATCACCTTCATCTAGCGCCCCAGTTCCTGGTACCGCTTCTCGGTCTCTTCCTTCACCTTGGTCCACCACTTCTCGCGCTCGCGGTACCAGCCGATGGTCTGGGCCAGGCCGGTCCTGAAATCGGTGTAACGGGGTTCCCAGCCCAGCTCGTCTCGGAGCTTCGATGCGTCGATGGCGTAGCGAAGATCGTGGCCCGGGCGATCCGACACATGCTCGAACCAGTCGGCGGGCTTGTCCATCAGCTCGAGGATCATGGCCAGCACGTCGCGGTTGTTCAGTTCGCCGTCGGCGCCGATGAGGTAGGTCTCACCCAGCCGGCCTTTCTCGATGATGGCGTGCACCGCGGTGTTGTGATCGTCGACGTGGATCCAGTCCCGCACGTTCTCGCCCGAGCCGTACAGCTTGGGCTTGATGTCGCTGAGCACGTTGGTGATCTGGCGAGGAATGAACTTCTCGACGTGCTGGTACGGGCCGTAGTTGTTTGAGCAGTTCGACAACGTGACGGCCAAGCCGAACTGGCGATGGGCGGCCCGTACGAAGTGATCGGCCGCCGCCTTCGACGCCGAGTAGTAGCTCGACGGCTGATAGCGGGTCTCGGGGGTGAACTTAACGGGGTCGTCCAGTTCGAGATCGCCGTAGACCTCGTCGGTCGAAACATGATGCATGCGCTTGTCGTGCTTGCGAGCCGCCTCGAGCAGCTGCATGGTGCCGATCACGTTCGATTCGGCGAACTTCATCGGGTAGAGGAACGAGTTGTCGTTGTGGCTCTCGGCCGCGAAGTGCACGATGACGTCGCACCGCTCGACCAGCTTGTCCACGAGATCGGCGTCGCAGATGTCACCGACGACGAACTCGATCTCGTCCTTGACCGCGGCCAGGCTGTCCTCGTTGCCCGCACTGGTCAGGGCGTCGAGCACCGTGATGTCGTGGTCGGGGTACTCCTTCATGGTGAGGTGCACGAAGTTGGCGCCGATGAATCCAGCGCCGCCGGTTACCAAAAGCCGCATGGTGAAGTCTCGTTTTCGTGGGCGATTCGGACGGAGGGTGCGCTCGAAGCCTATGGGCTAGTCGTGGATTTCGACCCGCGAGTGGTCACCCAACATGAGGCGGGTGGCCCGGGGTCGCTCCGGCGCCTTGTGCACCTCGGCATGACGCCCGACCAACGACTCGGTCAGACGGGTCATGTCGGTGATGCGCGAATGGGCCAGGATGACCGAGTTGTCGATCTCGGTGTTGATGATCTCGCAGTCGTGCGACACCGAACTGAACGGTCCGATGTGGCTGTCGACGATTCGGGTGTCCTTGCCGATGATGGCCGGCCCGCGCACCGTGGAGTTGATGATCTCGGCGCCCGCCTCGATCACGACCCGGCCCTCGACCTGCGACTGCTCGTCGACCGAACCGTCGTTGTGGGAGAGGAGCGTGTCGAGCACCAGTCGGTTGCACTCGAGCAACGGATCCTTCTTGCCGGTGTCGATCCACCAGCCGACCAGCACTTCGTGACGGACGAGGAAATCCTGATCGACCAGCCACTGGATGGCGTCCGTGATCTCGAGCTCGCCGCGCGGGGACGGCTCGATGGCTCGCACCGCGTCGAGGATGGTCTTGTCGAACAGGTACACGCCGACGAGGGCGAGATCCGACGGTGGGTGCTCCGGCTTCTCGACGAGGTGTACGACATGGCCCTCGTCATCGAGGTCGGCCACGCCGAACGACCGGGGATCCTCGACCCGGGCCAGCAGGATCTGCGCGGTGGCCGGATTGTCGCTCTTGCGGCTGGCCTCGAACCGGTGGACGAACTCCTCGAGCCCCTGTTCGAGCATGTTGTCGCCGAGGTACATCACGAAGTCGTCGTCACCCAGGAAGTCCTCGGCAATCAACACGCAATGGGCCAGACCGAGCGGGTCGGTTTGCGGGATGTAGGTGATGTCGACCCCGAACTGCGAGCCGTCGCCGACCGCAGCGCGGATGTCACCACCGGTCTCGGGGCTGATGATGATACCGATCTCTTTGATACCGGCCGCGGCCATGTCCTCGATGCCGTAGAAGAGGATCGGCTTGTTGGCGATCGGCACGAGTTGCTTCGCGCTCGTATGAGTAATGGGGCGCAGGCGGGTACCGGCGCCCCCGGAGAGAATGAGGCCCTTCATCGCTACCGAGGGTACTGGACCGACCCCCGTACGTACCAAGGGGCCATTTGCCCCAGACCGGGCGCTGACCCGTGCGACCGGTCGTGGTCAGCTGTGCCCGGCCGGAGCGAGCGCCCGCACTCGGCGAATCTCGTGACGAGCGATCGCGGCCATGACGACCGCGGCCAATCCGATCGAGGCGATCAGCCCGACCTCGACCCGCAGGAAGTCGTCGCCGCTCATCACGGCAACGGCGATCGGGAACAGCACGACGCCGGGCAACCAGCCGAGCGCGACCTTCGCCTGGGCGCCGACCGCGATGAGGGTCAGCGCCAACGAGAGCGCGCCCATGAAGAGCGCGCTCGACAACGCCAACAACGCCATGTCGGACCGCCCGATTTCGTCACCGAACGCGGTCTCGACCACGAAAGGGCCCAATAGATAGGCACCGACTATGCCGGCCGAACCGATTGCGGCCACGAAGGTGAGGAGGCGTACCAGCGTGGCCCGGAACTCGTCCCAGTTTCCCACGCCCGCCAACCGGGCCAGGTTGGGCAGCAGCGAAGCCTTGACCGCCTGGAAGAAGAAGAGCGGAACCCGGGCCATCAACAGACCATTGAGGAACCGGCCGGCGGCGTCGTCCTCGCCTTCGCCGGTGAGCAACCGCACTGCGGCGACGCCGGCATTCAGCAGGAAGGCTTCGAACAACGACGCGGCCAACAAGAACCCCAGCGCCGGCGTGAGCTCGCGCCACTCGAGGCCGGCGCCGGGTCGCAGCAGGTCGCGTTGGCCCCGGCCGGCCACGACGACCGCGACGGCGGGCCCCAATGCAACCACCAACCCATAGGGTCCGGCGACCTCGACGCTGGCCAGACCCAACCCGATCGCCGCGATGAAGCGAACGAGGCCCTCGAGCCCGAAGTAGGTGGCGTAGGCCGCGAACCGATGCGAACCCGAGAGCAACCCCCGCAAGAGCTCGCCCGCACCGAACGAGCCCATGGTCAAGATCAACCCGATCAGCAACAGCCACTGGCCGTCGAAGAACTCGCGGGTCAGAATCGATCCGGTCGCAAGCAGCAACACGGTGAGCAAGGTGAAGATCGCCCCACCCAAC
>JABDJW010000147.1 GCA_013002375.1 Acidimicrobiales bacterium
GGACAGCGCCCTGGCGTCGCAAACGACGAAGTCGTTTGAACAACAGGGACGAGCGAGCGGGACAGCGCCCTGGCGTCGCAAACGACGAAGTCGTTTGAACAACAGGGACGAGCGAGCGGGACAGCGCCCTGGCGTCGCAAACGACGAAGTCGTTTGAACAAAACTGTCACACCCCCTCGTCATGATGGGATCGTGAGCATGGGTGGCCAAAAGTCGTCCCGGACCGGTAGCGTCAAGGGGTCTGTTTCCGCGAGAGCGGCACAGATGCCAGAGCAGCGTCGGTTCGGTCCACCGACCAGACCACCGTTGCACACCCTGCTCCGAAATCCGGGGCCCCGTCTCGTGCGGGACCAAAGGGAAGGAACCCGTACATGATTCGTGTGTACGAACTGATGATCATCTTTGACGGCGACGTCCCCGACGCCGACGTCCAAGCTCAGCTCACCAAGGTCGATGCAACCGTCGTGGCCGGTGGCGGCAAGGTTGCCACGACCGATCACTGGGGCAAGCGACGCTTCGCGTACGAGATCAACCACAAGTGGGAAGGTACCTACGTGGTGCTCGAGATCGTGACCGAAGCTCGCGATCTGCACGACGTCGAGCGCATGTTGCGCCTCGCGGATGAAGTTGTCCGCCACAAGTTGATGCGTCTCCCCGACGACGAGGCCACCCGCCGTGGCCTCCTGGGCGACGCCCCGGCAGCCGCGACCGCGGCCGCAGAATAGGAGCACGAACATGGCGTTCGACAACACCGTCACCGTCGTGGGTAATGTCACCCGCGATCCAGAACTTCGCTACACCTCGGGCGGCGCCGCCGTCACCTCGTTCGGTGTGGCTTGGAATCAGAAGGGCCGCGACGGCCAAGAGGACAAGGTCTCGTTCTTCGATGTCACCTGCTGGCGGCAGCTGGCCGAGAACGTGAGCGAATCCATCACCAAGGGCGCGCGAGTGGTGGTCTACGGCCGCCTCGAGCAGCGCTCCTGGCAGACCCAGGAGGGCGACAAGCGCTCCAAGGTCGAGATCATCGCCGACGATGTCGCCCCCAGCCTCAAATGGGCCTCGGCCGAGATCACCCGCAACGAATTCCGGGGCGGCGGCGATTCCATGGGCGGTGGCGCGTCAGGGGGCGCTCCTCGTCCCGTCGCCAACGCCCCGTCCGACTACAACCTCGATGAGGAGCCCTTCTAATGGCGAAACCACAGCAAAAGCGCGGCAAATCAAAAGACGGCGGACGTCGGACCAAGAAGCGGATCAGTCCGCTGACCGAGGAGCAGATCACGTACGTCGACTACAAAGACGTCAACCTGCTCAAGAAGTTCACCTCGGAACGAGCCAAGATGCGGGCGCGCCGGGTCACCGGCAACAACGTGCAACAGCAGCGCAAGGTCGTCATCGCGATCAAGAACGCTCGTGAGATGGCACTCCTGCCCTACGCCAGCCGGGTCACAACCCAGCGCGGCCAGCGAGGCGACCGCGATCGTGGCGGCCGAGCATCGGGTCCGCCGCCGCGTCCGTCGGCACCGCCGCCGGGCTCCGCTGACGAGGCCGGCACCGAAGAAGAGAACTTCGACCTACCCGAAAACGTCACGGTCGACGCCAACACCGAGGGACGCGGCGCCGAAGCTCCGGCTGCTGCCGAATCGACCGCCACCGCGGAGGAGGCAACCGAATGAAGCTGATTCTGCGCACCGATGTCGACGGTGTGGGCCGCAAGGGCGATCTGGTCGACGTGAGCGCCGGGTACGCCCGTAACTACCTGGTGCCGAAGGGGCTGGCCATGAAGTCGACCCCCGGCGCCGAAGAGCAGGCCGAAGCCATGCGCCGCACCCGTGCGTTGCGCAATGCCGAGGATCGCTCCGAAGCAGAGGAGCTGGCCACCCGTTTGGTCCCGATGGTGTTCACCATCGGCGCCCGGGCATCGGACGAGGGCACCTTGTTCGGTTCGGTCAGCCTGGCCGACATCATCGCCGCGGTCGAAGAACAAGCCGGCGCCGTGCTGGCTCAGGCCGATTTGGACGGCGAGAACATCAAGGATCTCGGGTCGCACCAGATCATGGTGAACCCGCATCCTGAGGTGAGTTTCCCGATCACGGTCGAGGTCGTGGCCGTCTAACCGGCACGGGCACCGGCCACTTCCCCAAACCCGCGCAATCTGTGTCCCCAAGCTATCCACAGGGGGCCCAGGTTGAGCGCGCCCCAAAATGAAAAGGGCATGCCGATGTTTTCCACACAATCCAGCGGTTTTCCACAGGGTGCGTCCCCAGGTTTTGAGCGAAATCCCCGCATTTTTGCCCGAAATCCTCAGGGTTGTCCTCTAGCCCCCCACAGCGCGGTTCGACGAGGCTAGGGCGCGATGTCAGATCACTTTTCCGACGGCCCGTCCGACTACGACGAGCCAACCGAGCCGACCCACCGAGTGCCGCCCCACAATCTCGAGGCCGAAGAATCCCTGCTCGGTGCCATGTTGTTGTCGCGTGACGCGATCGCCGACGCCTTCGAGTTGGTGGCCGCCGACCACTTCTACAAACCGGCGCACGCCCACATCTTCGATGCCGTCACCACCCTGTACGCAGCCGGGGAGCCGGTCGATCCGGTCACGGTGGCCGAGGAACTCGATCGCGCCGGCCTGCTCGACGCCCTCGGCGGCTCGGCCGCACTGGTCTCGATGCAGGCCTACACGCCGGCGACGTCGAGCGCGCCCCGCTACGCCCGCATCGTGCACGAGCACGCCATGTTGCGGAGCTTGATCAGCACCGCCGGCGAGATCGCCGAGATCGGCTACAGCCGACCCGACGATGTCATCAAAGCCATCGACGACGCCGAGACCCGCATCTACAACGTGGCGCAGGGCCGGGTGAAGGACACCCTGGCCCCGATCTCCGACCTGCTCGACGCGAGCCTCGATCACATCGAGGCGATCTACGAGCGGGGCGAGGCCATCACCGGCACGCCGACCGGGTTCACTGACCTCGACGATCTGCTCTCGGGCCTCCAGCCCAGTGCGCTCTACGTTGTCGGCGCCCGCCCCGCCATGGGCAAGACCAGCTTCGCGCTGGGCATGGCGGCGCAGGCGGCGATGGCGTCGACCAAACCGACGCTGATCTTCTCGCTGGAGATGAGCCAGCTCGAGCTCACCCAACGCCTGCTCACCGCCGAAGCCCGGGTCGACGCCAAGAACCTCCGCGACGGCAAGCTCACCGAAGCGGACTGGTCGAAGATCGGTCACGGGGTCGGCCGCTTGGCCGAAGCCCCGATCTGGATCGACGACAATCCCCACACCACGGTCATGGAGATCCGCGCCAAGGCCCGACGGCTCAAGAGCAGGGTCGGCGAGCTCGGGCTCGTCGTGATCGACTATCTCCAGCTCATGACCGGCCGCAACGGCGCCGAGAGCCGCCAGGTCGAGGTGGCCGAGATCTCGCGAGGGCTGAAGATCCTGGCCCGCGAGATCGAAGCGCCGGTCGTGGCGCTGTCCCAGCTGTCCCGAAGCCTCGAATCTCGGCAGGACAAGCGCCCGATGCTGGCCGACCTACGCGAATCGGGCTCGATCGAGCAGGATGCCGACGTCGTGATGTTCATCTATCGCGACGAGGTCTACGATCCCGAATCCACCGATGTCGGCACCGCCGAGATCATCGTCGCCAAGCACCGATCCGGGCCGACCGGTACCGTCCGGCTCGCGTTCTTGCCCCACTACACCCGCTTCGCCAACATGGCGCGGGCCGGTTAGTCGAAGACCTCTTCGGTCACCGATGCGAAATCGGCTTCCTCGACCGTCGTGCGAATCCTCGAGGCCTTTCGGGTCTCGACCAAGCCATCGGCGAATTCGTAGCGCGCCCGATCCAGCGCCCCGGTTTCATCGTCGAAGCACACCTCGCCCCGCAGCCCGAACGGTTGCGTGCCGGGGTCCTGCAGCATGACGAGCTGCCAACAGTCGTCGCGGTAGCTGGCGACGTAGCCCGGCGGCTCGCTGGCCAGCACCGATCGCATCGCGGCCAACTCGGTGTCGACGAACGTCTGGTAGTCGAGCGCCTCGACATCGGGATTGCAGAACCGCTCGCCGGTCGACCAGTCACACTCCACCGCTCGCCCATCGGCGATCCCGGTGATCGCGCCGAACTCGGCCACCATGCGGGTCGGCGGCTTCTGGACCAACAGCGCCTCCGAGGTCCGCTCCGAATCACCCCGCACCCGAGTGACCTCGTACTCCACCGCGACCTCGATCCCGCGCCAGCGACGCCACGCGTTCAGGAACTCGGCGGCATCGGCCAGCCGGGCCTCGGCCGCTTCCGCTGGTTCGGAGGTCGGCGTCGGGGCGAACAACGGGGACGAAGGCTCGCCCGGGTCGTCATCACCGAATCGGCCCCAGGCGACGGCCAGGACGAGCCCGACGACGACGCCGACGACGACGGCCAGTACCGCGGGGAGCAGCAGGCTGAAGGCACTCGGCTCGGTCGCGGCCGCACCATCCGATGCATCGATCGGGTCGAGATCGTCCGCCGGGTCGGAGTCGGCCACCGGGTCGAGATCGTCCACCGAGCAACCTTAGACCGCCGCCAGCGCAACACCGATCGTTCGATCGGTCTTCGGCGGGGGGTTGGGGAGGGCGAGAGTTGCGAGCGCCAGCACCCTGGAAAAGCGCTGAGGCGATGCGTTGGAGGGGTGCAACTCCCGCCCTGTCTCCCCGGCCGGGAAGGGCGAATTCCCGACAATGTGGTTATCGACACCCAGACGGGTGGCTTGAGAAATTTCTTCGCCGATTTCGCGGCTGCCCAATCGGGGGTCAGGCCAGGACGGCCGATCGGAAGGCCTCGACCGCCTGGGGTTCGAGACCGAGCCCGTCATGGAGATACCCCTCGATGCCGCCAAAGGCCTCGTCCATGGCCCCGAACGAGGACTCGATGTAGCTCGCCTGAACCTCGAGCAGCGGGCGGACGACCTCGAGGAGATCACGATTGGCGAGGAAACCCTCCGCGGCCTGGGACAGGCCGAAACCGCGGTTGGATTCCAGGTAGTGCGCCGTCGCCTGATTCCGGTCGACCCCCAACATGAGGGCGATGGCCGTGGCCATCCAACCGGCTCGATCTTTGCCGGCCGAGCAGTGCCACAACACCGGACGGCGTTCAGGTTCGATCACCAGCCCGATCGCCCGACCGAACTGCCGGCATCGATCCGGATCGGTCACGAACCGCGCCGCGCCCTCGATACCAAGCCGTTCCGCCCGCCCCGCGCCGAGCTCGGCGCGGATAAGATCGTCATCGCCCGACATCATGAT
>JABDJW010000204.1 GCA_013002375.1 Acidimicrobiales bacterium
CCCCCAGGTTGCCTTCGACTCGGTTTGGGTCAGCGGCCAAGGCGCCGCAGGAACCATCACCCGACTCGACCTGGCCAGCTTCGAAATCGACGCGGTGATCGAGATCCCGGGCGGCCAAAGCGGAATCGACTTCGGCGCCGGAAGCATCTGGGTCGGCACGGGAGCGGGAGGTCAGATCGTCAGGATCGACGAAGCCACGAACGAGATCGTTGCGACCATCGACCTCGGCCGGCCGACGACGTCGGGCCATTTCGCCTTTGGCTCACTGTGGGCCATCCACACCGAAGACGGGCTGGTGACACGAATCGACGGTGATACCAACCGGGTCGTGGCCACCATCGACGTCGGCGGCAACCCCCGGGGAGAGACCGGTGACCATGCCGGATCGATCTGGAACGCCGACTACGAGAACGACCGCGTGAACCGCATCGACCCGGCGACCAACACAATCACGGCGGTTGTCGAGATCGGACCAGAACTCACCGGATTCGACGCCACCGAAGCGCTGGGCGTGTGGTTCGCCGACACCAGCTTGGATGATCTGCATGTCGCCCGCATCGATCCAGCCACGAACGAAGTCACCGGGGCCGTGCGGACCGGACTCGTTCCGTTGGGGCTCTACGCCGACGGCGGCAGCGTGTGGAACACGGCCCAGACGGGCTGTGGTACGAGGTCGTGTCAGCCGGCCGTCGTCCGCATCGACCCCGCTACCGGTGAAGTCCTCGACATCATCGAGCTGGGCGAGATCGCCGCCGAGCCGGGCGGAATCTGGGGCCAGGGCGACATCTTCTTCGTCAGTGGCGGGGGCGAAGACGGCGACCAAATCGTTCCGCTCTACATCGGCGAGCCCGGCTGACCGAGCGGATTGCGGTCCGTCACGGCGTGGCCGACGAGGCCCTATTCCTCGACGAGGGCCACGAGCTCTTCGTCGGTAGGCGGCTCCATGCCCGGTTGCCAATAGGTGTACAGATCCTCGATGATCTCGCGAATCCCACTGCTGTCGGCGGTGGCCAGCGTGACGGTGATGATGTTCGAGTTGATGTGCAGCGACTGCACCCCGCCCCGGTCGAACAGCCGACGGGCCAGCTCGTCCGATGGCGTGTCGTCAACGGCATCGGCCCGGCTCTGGTAGCGCTCGTGCCCCATGCCGGTGAGTACCCGGTTGGTTTCGAAGCGGACGATTCCAGGGCGGCTCGATGGCCGCTCGATCACACGAACAACTTGTCCCATAGCAGCCCCGATCGTAGCCCTCCGCTGCACCGAAACCGGTGTTGGCCCGCCTCCGTCACGCCGAGGCTTCGGCCTGCTTTCGCCGTTGCGCCGAAATCACACCGACGGCGAGCACCCCGGACACGAGGGCCAGCGCCGCGTGCACCAAGATGAAACCGACCGAGTGGTCGCCGGTGACGATGATGACCATGCGCAGGATCCAATACCCCACCGTCCACACCGCGAAGCCGGTCGCAATGCGATTTCGTTGCGGATGACGACGTAGCCAGGCCAGGACCATGACCGCGGCGGCGCCCAAGAAGAACAGTGCAATCGCCGTACGCCACAGCTGACCACCAACGGAGAGTGCGTCGTCGTCCCAGATGTTGCGGATGCGCGGGCCCCAGGCCACGAAGGTCCACACGGCCAGCAGGCCGATCGAGATCGTCGGACCTCGCGAGTCGAAGCCGATGATCTTCTTGATGCGCTGCACTGCGGTCACGGCTCCAGCCTGCCCGAGCGGCTAGTCGAACAACGAACCCTGGTCGGCATTTGAAGATGCCGGCGGCGTCCGCGGTAGGCCGGTCCAACGGAGATCGTCCATCCATGCCCAGCTGCGCCGATGCACCCGGCTCGGCCCATTGGCGTGCAGGGCGGCCCGATGCCGAGGGCACGGATAGCCCTTGTTGTACTCGAAGTCATAACCGGGGTAGTTCGCCGCTTGCTCGGCCATCATGCGATCGCGGGTGACCTTGGCGAGGATCGACGCCGCCGCAATCGACAGGCTGATGGCATCGCCCCTCACCAGCGTCTGAGCCCGGCCGTTGTCGACAAAATCCCAGTTGCCGTCGAGCAGAACCCGATCGGGTTCGACCCCCAAGGCGTCGAGGGCTCGTCGGGTCGCCAGCCGTTGCGCATCGGACATACCCAATTCGTCGCACTCCGCGGGCGAGGCATGACCAACCGCCCACGCGTCGCACCAGTCGGCGATGCGATCGAACAAGGCCTCGCGTTCGGCCTCGGTGAGCATCTTGGAATCTCGGATCTTGTAGACCCGACGATCCTTGGGGACGACGGCGGCGCCAATGGTGAGCGGGCCGGCCCACGCGCCCTTGCCGACCTCGTCGACGCCCACCACGACCTCGTGGCCGGCAGCCCACAGCTCGCGCTCGATCCGTAGCCCGGGGGACTTGCGTTTCAC
>JABDJW010000214.1 GCA_013002375.1 Acidimicrobiales bacterium
CCCAAAACGCCAAACGGGGTCAGACCCCAAAACGCCAAACGGGGTCAGACCCCAAAACGCCAAACGGGGTCAGACCCCAAAACGCCAAACGGGGTCAGACCCCAAAACGCCAAACGGGGTCAGACCCCAAAACGCCAAATGGGGTCAGACCCCTGGTGGTGGGCGATCAGCCGCCGTGTTGGCGTTCGAGGAATCGGTACACGTCGACCAGGTCGACGCCGGGAAACGGATTGAATTCGCGACCCGATGGCGGCAGCGCGGTCAGCACGTGGCTGCGCTCTGCCGCGGATGGCCACGCAACGTCGGCCCAACGGGCGATCAGATCGGGATCGGGGGCATCGGCGGCCCGGGCCCGCATCCGCCGAAGCGTGTCGCCGCCCCGGAAGTACACGCTGTTGGCCTCGGTGGTTCCGAGGGTCACGGCGAACGGCGAGCGGTCGGTGATCGTCTCGATGTAGGTGACGCACCAGTAGTTTCCCTCGTCGGTCTCCGTGTGCTGGTAGTGCAACAAGAAACTGTCCGAGCTGTTCCAGGCCTGACGAGCCCCCCATCGACGCGACACCCGCAGCCCCTCGAGCGCACCATCGGGGTCGGTCGGGAACGGGATGCCGTCGTTCTCGTAGGCCTTGGTGATCACGCCGTCGTTGTCGGTGCGCAGGAAGTGGACCGGCATCCCCAAGTGCTCGGTCGCCAGGTTGGTGAACCGATGGGCGGCCATCTCATAGGAGGTGTAGAAGAGCTCCTTGAGATCCTCGATCGACAGGTCGCACCGGTCCTTTTCGTCGGCCAAGAACTCGACCGCCGGTTCCTCGGGTGCCAGCGCTGCGGCGGCGAAGTAGTTCGACTCGACCCGCTGGCGCAGGTAGGCGCCGAAGTCGTGCGTCTCGGTGTGATCGAGCGCGAAATGCCCGAGCGTCTGCAACACGACCGAGCGGGCGGCGCGTACATGGAGATCGTCGCGGTCGGCGATGTAGATGATGCGGCGCTCGGTGTCGGTGATCGATCGGGCGGTACGGGGCATGCCGCGGGTGCGTTCGACGGTGAAGCCGAAATGCGCGGCGAGGTCGGTGAGCAGGCGCTCGTTCACCGGCCCCCGACCCTGATAGCCGACCGCCTTCAACGCCTTGGTCGCGGTCGCCTCGATCTCGGGGAAGTAGTTGTTGCAGTCCCGCATCTGGCGCCGCAGTTCGAGGTTGGCCAATCGGGCCCGATCGCTCGCCCGCTGCCGGCGCACCTGGCGTTCCGAGCCTTCGATCGCCGGCAGATGCTCGAAGAGGGTCACCAGGTGCTCGAGTACTTCGTCGGGCAGCTTGGCCGACGGCCGAAGCTCGGGAAGCCCGAGCGCCTGGTAGCGGGGGTCGTCCTGCGCCCGGATCACGGCGATCTCGAGCTCCGATCGGCGATCGGGTGCGTCGGTCGAGAGCAGATCGGCGACCGTCACGTCCAGTTCGTCGGCCAGCGAGGAGAGCAACCCCAACTTGGGCTCGACCTTGCCGTTCTCGAGCTGGGACAGGTACGGACCCGGCCGGCCAACCCGCTCGCCGAGCTCGGCGAGGGTCAACCCGGCGCCGCGTCGGGCATGACGAACCCTTGCGCCCAAGACCAGTGGATCGATCGTCGTGCTCATTGGGATCCTTGGCTCCGGTTCGGTTTCGTGCCGGGTCGTGTCGTGTTGGGTCGTTTCGTACAGGCGCACAAACCGGCCAGTATCCGAAGATCACCGGCGTCCGCGTCTCCAAAATATCGCCGATCTTTGTCGGTCCGTACAGATCCAGTCGTTTTTTAGGGCCGAATGACCTGGATCCCCGCGGCAGGGCTGCCCATACTCGCCGGTATGGCTGGTGCGGAGAAACAGGCAGAATCGCTCACGGCGAACCGAGATCCGGCAAACTCGGACGCCGTGGCCAAGCTGGTGGCGACGTTGCACGCCCGCTTGGGAACCCGACGCCGCGACGTGCTCGAGGACCGAGCCGACGCAACCCGGCGCGGCCGAGCCGAGGGGCCCCGCGACGAGACCGCCGACATCCGGGGCGGCAACTGGTTGGTCGGGCCGGTCGGATCGGCAACCGACCAGCCGATCGTCGTGCACACGCCGCTCGATTGGGGCGTCGACCACGCCACCGCCAAGGTCGATGGCACGCCCGTCGCCTCCACCTTCGTCGATGTCGCCGAAGCACTGACGGCTCATCGCCGCCTCCCGCGCGGCGCAGTCGGCCCGCATCTGGCCCTCCCCCCAGTGCACGACCACCGCGAGGCTCGTCTGTGGAACGACCTCCTATGCCTGGCCGAACAGCACCTCGACCTTCCCCGCGGTTCGGTCCGGACCACCATCGCGGTTGCACCGCAGGCCGAACACGAGCTCGACGAGATCCTCTACGAGTTGCGCGACTATGCCCAGCGGCTCACCACCACCGATGCCGCGCTTGCCGTTCGGGTCGAGGAAGCCAACGTCCGCCGGGGCGCCGGCGTGCCCCGGCCGCGAGCCGAGGCCACCGCCGCGCCGCTCTCTGCCTAGCGGCGGCCAGGTCTCTGCCTAGCGGCGGCCAGGTCTCTGCCTAGCGGCGGCCGGGTCTCTGCCTAGCGGCGGCCGGGTCTCTGCCTAGCGGCGGCCGGGTCTCTGGGGATTCTGCCCTCGGCGGCGCCGACCCCGTACCCTTGAGGGTGTGTCGGCTCCCTTGACATCCCGGTTCTCGCTCCGCGCCCGGTTGGCTCTGCTTCTCGCCGCCATGTTGCTCGTGCTCGGCGGCGTCGCCTGGCTGCTCTACGGCAATACGGCCGACCGGCTCGAAACGCAAGCCGAAGAGACCCTGCTTGCGCGCGCCGATGCGCTCGCGGCGGTCGTGAACGACGACCTCGTCGCCATGGGCGCCCGGGTCGAGTCGATCGCCGGCCACCTCGCCCGGGCCGGCACCACCGATCCGGGTGAGCTGAAAGCGTCGATCGATCAGTTGTTGTCCGACCCGATCATGAACAACGGCAACGTCCGCTCGATCGTGGTCTTCGATTCCCAATTCTCGGTCGTGGCCGTGGCTGGTCGCCGACCCGAGCTCACCGAGACGTTCATGTCGGTTGCGCTGAACAACACGAACTACGGC
>JABDJW010000252.1 GCA_013002375.1 Acidimicrobiales bacterium
GGTGCGGGTGGTTACGGCCTACCGAGCGCCGGCGGTCGCGACCGATAGCGCCGGCGCCTATTTTCGGGCGTTCGAAAAGGCAGAGGCGACCGCCCGCCGGCGGGTGGCCGACGCCATCGACCGAAGCGGTGGTGGGCTGGTGGTCGATCACGTGGTCGCGCTGGGGCCGATCGACAAGATCTTGCTCGAGCACAGTGCGGACGCCGCCATGATCGTGGTTGGCGTCCGGCCCAACGACAGCTGGATCGATCGCCTACGCCCGTCGTTGACCAGTCGCTTGGTCGAACGGGCGCGAGTACCGGTCGTCGCGGCCCCACCCCGCATGGCCCCGGCCCACGCCGCTTGAGTCGCACTTTCCCGAAATTCTTGTGGGGGACCACCCTGACGGTGGTTTTCCGCAAGAAGAACGATCGAGCTACATGTCACCCATGCGGTCGACGAGCTGGTGGAGCAGCGTGTTGAACTGGGCTGGGTCCATGTCGTGGTTCCAGCCGTGGCCGCAGAACAGGCGCCGGAAACGGTAGTCGCTGTCGGCGAAGCGGCCGAGCGAGGCGGTCTGCTCGGGCCACGAGTACCAACAGGCGTTGCGGAACGCACGGAGCTGCTCCCGTCGCGGGTTCCAGGAGAGTGAATCGCCCGAGAACAACAACCCGTCGTCGACGAGGAAAAGCACGCTGCCCTCGGTGTGGCCGGGCACCGGGAACCCGATGACGCCGTCGATGAGCTCGGCCGGCTCGGTGCCTTCGATCAGGTTGGTGGCGTACGGGGCCGCGTCGCGGTCGGTGGTGTGGATCCAGACCTTGGCTCCGAAGCGCTCGGCATAGCGCTCGGCGTCGGCCACGTCGTCGCGGTGGCTGAGCAGGATGTGCGCGATGCCGCCGAGCTCGGCTACCGGCTCGTAGACCTCGCGAGTCCAGCGGGGCGAGTCGATCATCAGGTTCCCGCCCGGCCGGCGCACCAGGTACGAGTGCGCGCCGAACGAGTCGCGGCTGTTGTGGCCCAGCCGGTAGACGCCGTCGCCGAGATCCTGGGGGAACACCGGTGTCTCGGGCCGCTTGAGCGTGACGTGGCCGACCGACCGGGTCGGGCACACCATCACCGCCCGCCACGCCATCTCGATCTCGTCGGGGGTCTCGGGCTGATGCACGAACAGCGAGACCCCGTCGTCGGGGTTGCGCTCGATCAGCCCCGGCGCCACCTGCCGCGCTGCATCGCAGTCGATGCACCGGCGATCGACGTACCAATCACCCGGTGCCCCGCCCGGGTGCCGCTCATCAGGCCTCGCCATGGGTGGAGTTTAGTTGGCTCGTCGGGCTCCCAACCCGAGGCTCGGGGATTCGGCGTGATGCCTCAATTCGACACGTTTGGGATGAGCTGCTCGATAGATTGACCGGCCATGAGTGCGGTTGTGGCCGAGGGCCTGAAGAAGCATTATGGCGACACCAGGGCCCTGGACGGGCTCGACATGGAGGTCGCCCAAGGAACGGTCTACGGGCTGCTCGGGCCCAACGGGGCCGGCAAGACCACGGCGGTCAAGGTGATGACCACGCTCGTCAAGCCAACCGATGGTCGGGCGTGGATCGACGGTATCGACGTGGCCGAGAACCCGCGGGTGGTGCGCACCCGCATCGGTCTCACCGGCCAGTACGCCGCCGTCGAGGAGCGGCTGACCGGACGTGAGAATCTCGAGCTGATCGGCCGGTACTTTCATCATGCCGGCACCGAACGGTCGGCTCGCGCCATTGAGCTGCTCGCCATGTTCGATCTGACCGAGGCCGGCGACCGAGTGGCGAACACGTACAGCGGCGGCATGCGAAGGCGGCTCGACATCGCCATGAGCCTGGTGGCCCGCCCGTCGGTGCTCTTCCTCGACGAACCCACGACCGGGCTCGATCCCCGCAGCCGCCTGGCCATGTGGGATTTCATCGAACGGTTGGGCGACGAGGGCACTACCGTGTTGCTGACCACCCAATACCTCGAAGAGGCCGATTACCTCGCCGAGCAGATCATGGTGATCGACCGAGGCCGCAAGATCGCCGAGGGGACGTCCGACCAGCTGAAGGATCAGATCGGCGGCGACAAGGTTCGGGTCACGATCGTGAAGCCCGAGAACATCCAACGGGCCAAGGAAGCCATCGCTCCACTGTGCGTGGGTACGGTCGAGCAGGATCCCCAATCCGCGCTCACCCTCACCGCGCCGATCAATGCGGGTGGGGGAGTGGTGCCGGGCATCATTCGGGCGCTCGACGACGCCGGTGTCGACGTGGTCGATGTCGAGGTGCGTCGACCGACCCTCGACGATGTGTTCCTCGTGCTCACCGGTCACGCCGCCGAAGCGGCCGGCGGCGACGGCGAGGACGGCTGATGGCCATTGCGAGGAGCACGGCCGCGATCGGCGACGACGTCATCGGTCTGCGCAACGTCATCACCGATTCCATGACCGAGGCGGGCCGGCACCTGCGGATCCTGCCCCGAAACGTGGAGCTGCTGATCTTCGCCACGATCCAACCGGTCATGTTCGTGCTGCTCTTCAGCTACATCTTCGGCGGGTCGATCCAGATCCCCGGCTACGACGACTACGACCAGTATCTGATGCCGGGCATCTTCGCCCAGTCCGTCGTCTTCGGGTCGGCCTTCACCAGCATCGGGATCGCCGAGGACCTGAGCAAGGGGCTCATCGATCGGCTGCGGTCGCTGCCGATCGCGCAATCGTCGGTGCTGATCGGCCGCACGATCTCGGATCTGCTGCGGAACATCATCACCTTCGTGATCATGCTCGTCGTCGCATTCCTCATCGGTTTCCGATTCGAAGGATCACTCTGGGCCGCGCTGCTGGCAACGCTGCTCCTGCTCTTCTTCAGCTACGGGCTGAGTTGGGTGCAGGCGCTGATCGGTCTCAGCGTCAGCTCGGTCGAGGCGGCGAACTCGGCCGGATTCATCTGGATGTTCCCCATGACCTTCGTGTCGTCGGCCTTCATCGACACCTCGACCCTGCCGGGATGGTTGCAGGAAGTCGCCGACGCCAACCCCTTCACCCATCTCACCAACGCGGCGCGAGCGCTCTACAACGGGAACCCGGTCGGCAACAGCGTGTGGTTGTCGCTCGCCTGGTCGGTCGGCCTCGTGGCCGTCTTCGCCACGCTGTCCATCCGCAAGTTCAACGAGACCAGTTCCTGACCCTAGGCCGTTCGACTCATATCCCGATCCGATCGGCCGACTGGAATCCCATGTCGGGACTCAAAGAATCTGCCGCGGTGCCTGATCACGGAAAAGCCGGTGAGGCGGGCGAAGGCTCGAGCGCCGAATCGATCATGGAAGCGCTCTATGCGCAGGCCGCGGCCGATGACCATATTCGCCTCGATCTGATCGAGAAGGCCAGAACGCTGGAGCACCACCACCCCGGTGCCCGCGACGAGTCGGCCCCGGTTCGTGCCACCGACTGGTCGACGCGCCTGTTGGCCGTCGCCCAGATCGTGATGATCTTCGTGCTGGCCGGTCTGGTTCTGTTCGGTTCCCGGTTGGGCGACATGGGCGCAGCGCTCACCGTGGGTGGGCTCTCGATCGCCCTCGGATTGGCCTTCCACAGTGGCCGACGCCTTCTGACGCCGTCCTAACAGAATTTGGCGAGGAAAATGTTCGCCTCCCGCATCGCAGGCTCGCCAGATCCGGACAAGGAGCTGCTACAACGAACACATGGACCCGACCTATTCCGAAGAAGCCGAAGCGTTCCGTCAGAAGATCCAGGCGTTCCTGGCCGAGAAGCTGCCGGCGAACTGGGCTGGCGTCGGCGCGCTGAGCGAAGAGGAATATCACGAGTTCGTGGCCAAGTGGCGGCCGGTGCTGGCCGAACACCGCTTCCTGGCCCCGGCCTGGCCGGCCGAGTACGGCGGGGGAGGGCTCAGCGAGCTCGAGCAAGTGATCCTGGCCGAGGAGTTCCAGGCCGCCGGCGTGCCCATGGGTGGCTCCAACGACACGTTCAGCATCCAGATGGTCGGCAATACGATCCTGCACTGGGGCACCGACGAGCAGAAGGCCCACTTCCTCCCCCGGATCATCTCCGGCGAAGACGTGTGGTGCCAGGGCTACAGCGAGCCCGACGCCGGCAGCGACCTGGCCGGCTTGGGCTGCAAGGCGATGCTCGACGGTGACGAGTGGGTGATCAACGGCCAGAAGATCTGGACGTCGGCCGGCCAGTACGCGAACTGGATCTTCGTCCTGTGTCGCACCGATCCCGACGCCCCGAAGCACCGTGGCATCAGCTTCTTGTTGTGTCCGATGGATCAACCCGGCATCGAGGTCCGCCCGATCGAAATGCTCTCGGGTACCGCCGAGTTCAACGAGACCTTCTTCGACAACGCCCGCACGCCGAAGGAGAACGTCGTCGGCGAGGTCAACGGCGGCTGGGCGGTGGCCATGACCTTGCTCGGCTATGAGCGGGGTGAGAACGCAGCCACGATGCCGATCATGTTCCGAGGGGAAGTCGACAAGCTGATGGCCCTGGCCAAAGACCGCGGTCGCACCGACGATCCCGTTGTTCGCCAGCGCTTGGCCCAGGCCCACATCGATGTCGAGGTCATGCGGTTTCTCGGGCTCCGCAGCCTCACCGGCTTCCTGGCCGGCCGGCAGCCGGGCCCGGGCGAATCGTCGTTCAAGCTCTACTGGAGCGAGTACCACAAGAAGATCACCGAACTCGCGGTCGACGTGCTGGGCGCCGATGCCATGGTGCCCGGCGATCGCGTGCCGTGGACGTCGTTCCACGCCGACCTCCCCGGGGCGCCCAACGACGCCGCGTCGTGGGTCGGCATCTTCTACAACGCGCGGGCCGGCACGATCTACGCCGGAACCTCCCAGGTGCAGCGCAACATCATCGGCGAGATGGTGCTCGGGCTGCCCAAGGAACCCAAGCCCACCTGACCCACCAAGCGGCGGGCGACGACTTGTGACTACGGTCGGGTCATGGAGTTGCCCGGTCCCATCCCGACATGCTGACCCCGCGCCAACGGTCGTATGCCCTGCACGGGGTCTGCGCCGCACTCACCCTCGGCTCGAATCCGCTCGACCGCCACCTCCAGGCGCGCGGTGCGGGGCCGGGGTCGTCGCTGCTGGTCAACACCACCGGTTGGTACGCGCTGCTGTTCGGGCTCGAACGGCTGAAGCCGGCCGATGCGGGGTGGAACCCGGATGGCGCCGAGGCCCGCACCGACGGTGCGTTCTTCGTCACCACCGCCGTGGCCGCCCTCGGCGGGCAGGCCCTCGGCGCCAAGATCCTCCAATGGCTTCGGCCCGATCTCGTGCGACACGGCGGTGCGATCGGCAGACTCGGCGTCGTCGGAGGGGTCGTCGTCAGTGTGCTCACCTCCGACTTCGTCCACTACTCGCTGCACCGCCTGAGCCACCAGTGGGGGCCGGCCTGGCGGGTGCATTCGGTGCACCACAGCCCCGAGGGTTTGCACATCCTCAACGCCAGCCGCTTTCATCCCATCGATGCCGCGGTCGAAGGCGTGCTCGAGGGTATCGCCCTCGGTCTGTTCGGATTCTCCGAGCGCCAGCACCTGGCGCACCTCACCATGCGCTCGACCTATGGCCAGCTCCAGCACTGCAACATCGAACTCGACAGCGGGCCGATCGACTTCGTCATGGCCACCCCCGACCTGCACCGCTGGCATCATTCGGAGGTCTATGCCGAAGGCGACAACAACTATGGGGCCATCGTGTCGGTGTGGGATCGCCTCTTCGGCACGTTCTTCCGGCCCGAGCGTCCGCTCGATTCACCGCTCGGTGTGGGTCGCATGCCGTCCTTCCCCCAGCGGTTCAAGAACCTGTTGGCGGTACCGTTTCGATGGGGGGCGATCAAGGAACGCAACGCCGAGACGTGGTACGCGCCCGACAACCCGATCCTGGAATCTCGATCATGACCGATGCATCGGGTCGTTACGCGACGGCCGAAGAGGAGGTCGACATCGAGCGGGTCCGGCTCGACATGTTGGCGGCGGTTCGCGACCCGTCGACCTTCGAGGTACTCGACCGAGTCGGGATCGGGCCAGGGATGCGCGTGCTCGAAGTCGGGGCGGGTGCGGGCACGGTGAGCGCGTGGATGGCAGATCGCGTCGGCGGCCCCGGCCAGGTGCTCTCCACCGACATCGATCTGCAGTTTCACGCCGAGATGCCGTCCAACGTCGAGGTGCGCCGGCACGACATCGAGCGCGATCCGCTTCCCGACTCGACCTTCGACATCGTGCACGCCCGAGCCGTGTTGCAGCACGTGCCCGAGCGCGAGGCGGTCATCCCCAAGCTGATCGCGTCGCTCAAACCGGGTGGCTGGTTGGTGCTCGAAGACGGGCAGTTCACGGGATTCGGCGCGCAGGGGCTCGCCGAGCCGTACCGGTCGATCCACCAGATCATGGCGGCCGGCAGCCAACAGGACTGGCGCGATCCGGACTTCGGCCTCCAGCTCCTCGACCGGATGCGAGGGCATGGGCTGGTCGACCTCGATGTGACGGGCGACGTGTGGGCGATGCGAGCGGGCGAGCCCTCGGGTGAGTGGTGGTTCCTCGCGCTGGAGCGGGCGATACCCCGCTTGGTCGCGGCTGGCATCACGACCGAGGCCGACGCCGCTGCCGCGCTCGACCAGGTTCGGGCGCCTGGTTTCGTCATGATCAGCCCGGTGTCGATGGCCACGGTGGGGCGAAAGCCCGCGTAGCGCTTCTCGCGCCGCGGGCCGACCCGATACGCTCGGGCGCTCATGGCCGATCAAGCGACCTTTGCCGAACAGGCGATGCCCCTCATGGACTCGCTGTATTCGGGTGCGTTGCGCATGACCCGCAACCCGGCCGACGCCGAGGATCTCGTGCAGGAGACCTACCTCAAGGCGTATCGAGCCTTCGACAGCTTCGAGGACGGCACCAACCTCAAGGCGTGGCTGTACCGAATCCTGACCAACACGTACATCAACACGTACCGCAAGAAGCAGCGGCGCCCGCAAGAGACCGATTTCGAAGACGTCGAGGATCTGTACCTCTACCGCCGGCTCGGGGGCGGTGAGCTGGCCAGCCGGTCGCGGAGTGCCGAAGACGTCCTGATGGACGGCTTCACCGAGTTCGAGGTCAAGGAAGCGCTCGAGAGCCTGCCGGAGAACTTCCGGATGCCGGTACTGATGGCCGATGTCGAGAACTTCTCGTACAAGGAGATTGCCGACATCCTCGATGTGCCGATCGGAACGGTGATGAGCCGTCTCCATCGGGGAAGAAAAGCGTTGCAGAAGGCGTTGTATGAATTCGCACGCGACCGCCGACTTCTGCCCGAGAGCCAATCATGACCGAACAAAGTCCTGATCCCCGTGCCGCCGAGCCACTGTGCGGCGACGACCCGTGTTCCGATGCGCTGGGTCGGTTGTACAACTATCTCGACCAGACGCTGACCGACGACGTGCGGACCCAGATCCGTGGGCACCTCGACGATTGTGGAAGCTGCCTCGACGCGTTCGATTTCGAAGCCGAACTGCGCATCGTCGTCGCCCGGAAGTGCCAGGACTCCGTGCCGGAGTCACTGCGCGAACGCATCGCTCGCGAACTCGGCATCGAATAGGCGCCCCGCGTCAGTCGAGGATCTTGCCCCGCATGCGTGGCACGACCATCGGTGCGTGCAGGGCGCAGTAGTCCATGTCGTTGTATCGGCTCAGGACGGCGCCGCATCCCGGCTCCTCGCAACAGCGCTGCGAGCCCCAAGTCACGTGGTCAGCATCACTCATGACTGAGCAACCCCGACCGGCCCGCCATTCATTCCCCTCCGGGGTCAGACCCCCATCCCAAGGAGTCTGACCCCAATCCGGCAAATGGGGTCTGACCCCATTTGCGAAAATGGGGTCAGACCCCATTTTGACGGAGCGCGCGAATGTGCTGGTCAGCGAGGTGCCGGACTCGCGCGGAGGGTGGTTGCGGGGGAAGGAACGCGCCGACGGGTGGAGCGCGACGGGTGGCGAGGACTACGGTGCGCGCGAAGACCGGACCGATCGGGGCCGGGCACCACAGGGGGAGCACCATGAAACGGGTACTCGTAGTTCTGGTCGTCTTGGCGACCCTGATGACCGCGTTGGTCACCGCGCCGGCCGCCGGCGCCAGCGATCGTTCGTCGCCGAGACCGGGTCGGGCACCGGCCGAGGAGCTCGGCCCGTGGGCGATCGGCTACGAGACGTTCGAGCTCGTCGATGCCGCCCGCGGCGACCGCACCCTGCCGGTCGATGTCTGGTACCCGGTCGATGCCGACGATGCCGTTGGCGTTCCCAAGGCCCAACTCGACCTCTTCGTCGCCGACTACGAGCTCGAGTACGCCCTCGACGCTCCCGAACCCGCTGGAAAGGGCCGCTTCCCCCTCGTGGTCTTCTCCCATGGTTCGGGTGGCTTCCGCTCGCAGTCCTGGTTCTACATGCAGCACCTCGCCAGTCACGGCTACGTCGTCGTGGCGCCGGATCATGTCGGCAACACGGCGCTCGACGGCTTCTTCGGCACCCAGATCCCGGGTTCGGAGATGGTGACGCTTCGGCCCCAGGACATCAGCTTCGTCATGGACGAAATCCTCGCGATGAACGAGGACGACGATCATCGGTACGACAACCTCATCAACGAGCGCCGCATCGCGGTGGCCGGGCACTCGTTTGGTGGTTACACCGCCCTGGCCATCGCCGGTGGCGTAGAAGCGCTCGGCCTCGAGGCCGACGAACGCGTCGATGCGATCATTCCCCTGGCCGGCGCGTCGAACGGCATGAGCGACGTCGATCTGGAGAACATCGACATCCCGACCTTGTTCCTGTCGAGCACCGACGACGTCACCGTTCCGCTCGATCCCGGCACGGTGCGGCCCTTTGACCTGATCTCTTCCCGCCGCGCCTACCGGGTCGATATCTTGTCCGGTGGCCACAACTCCTTCGTCAACATCTGTGACCTGGTCGATGTCCTGCTCGAGGCCGGGTTGCCCGATGTCCTGCTGGCCCAGCTGATCTCCAGCGCCGAGGAAGGGTGCGGCGCCGACCTGATCAATATCGATGAGGCGCATCGCTTGACCAACCTGTACTCGGTGGCGTTCCTGAACGACGTGTTCAACCGGCCGGGCCGCAATGCTCGTTACCTGACCGACGACTATGCCGAGGCCAACGAGCTGCCCGTCGATCTCTACGACCTTCGCCGCGGCGAACCCCGGCTTCGGTTCTCCGGAGTCGATCCGGTCGGCCCGCTACGCGACTTCCGCTACTGCGAGATGATCACGCTGGCCGGCCTGCCCAATGCCGACGGCTTGATCGAGGCCACCGTGTGGAACTCGATGTTCCTCAACGACTGTCCACAGGACGCATTCGACGCCATCGACACCGCAGAGGTGGCCGCCGATCTCGGCGTGACCGCGGCGGTGAAAAACGGCCCCCGTTACTGGGTGCTCGACGCGATCGCGGCCGAGGGTGCGACGGCCGGCGGTGAGATCTACGACTTCGGCGGCATCGAGATGCGCAGCTCGGCCACCGTGCTGGTCAACCCGGCCAACCGCGCGCCGTATAGCCAGACCAGCGTCGAACGCGACACGGTCTTCAGCTTTTTCGCCGGTCGCGAGGTGCCGATCCTGACCGACCCGCACGGCAACGAGTACGTCATGCAGTCCTACAGTCTCGAGGTCGATCCCGAGCTGGGATTGGCCGACGTCACCGAAATCGGCGGTGACCTCGGGCTGCCCCCGGGCTGGACCTTCGAGGCCCGGTTCCTCGACCAGCAGCTCGACGTGGTGGATCAGGACGGCATCGCCACCGTCGTGCAGGACGATCTGCGCAACACGTACCAGCTGATCGCGCCGGCCTAGCCGGTCACGGCCGCATCTGGGCCATTCGGCCCTTCGATACCCCGAACCGGTGTCGGAGGGCCTACGATGGCGCCCATGTACGGAGTGATTCTCGCGGTCGTTTGGCATTTCTGGTTGGCGGTGGCTCTGGCCTTCCCCGCCGTGCTGCTGATCGTCGCCACCATCGTTGGGTATGTCACGCAAGTGACCCGCACGAGGTATCCGAAGCAGTAGCTGTGACCGAGCCTGTCGACTGGGATCTCGCCCGCCGCGTCGCCACCCGGGTGGCCGGCCGCGAGCCGTTCAGCGTCAGCTACCACGCGCACTCACTGCTGCCGGACTTCAACGAGTTCACCGCCCAGGCCGAGGAACTGGTCGCCGAAACGACCGGCCTGCGATCGATGGCCGGCGACGCGCGGGCCCGGGTCGCCGACCGCGAACAATGGGTCGATGCCAACCTCGCCTCGTTTCAGCGCCTCTTGCGGCCCCTGCTCGATCGCATCAGCGAGAAGTCGAGCGGCAGCAGCCTGGCTGCCCCGATCGGCCGCCGGCTCACCGCGCTCGAACTCGGCGGCCTGCTCGGGTGGATGTCGACCCGAGTGCTCGGTCAATACGATCTGCTCGTCATCGAGGACGAGAACCCCGACGATCAGGACATCGTCTACTACGTGGGCCCGAACGTCCTGGCCCTCGAGAAGCGCTACGCCTTCCCGCCCCAGGAATTCCGGCTTTGGCTCGCGCTGCACGAGGTCACCCATCGGGCCCAGTTCACTGGCATCCCCTGGATGCGCGAGCACTTCCTGGGCCTCGTCAACCAAACCCTCGATGCCGTCGATCCCGATCCGCAACGCTTCCTCGATGGCCTGAAGCGCATGGTCGAGATCAAGAAGGCGGGCGGTGACCCGCTGGCCGACGGTGGCATCGCCGCGTTGCTGGCCAGCGAGGAACAGCGTGAGATCCTCGATCAAATCGCCGGGCTGATGAGCCTGCTCGAAGGCCATGGCGATGTCACCATGGATCGGGCCGGTGCCGATCAGATCCCCAGCGCCGAACGCTTCGGCCGGGTGTTGCGCGATCGCCGCTCCTCCACCAAGGGCCTGATGAAACTGTTCCAGCGGATCGTCGGGATCGACGCCAAGATCCAGCAGTACGCCCAGGGTGAGCACTTCATCGAGATCGTCGAAAAGGCCGGCGGAACCGAGCTGCTCGATCAGGCCTGGATCGGCCCGGAGATGTTGCCCTCCATCCAGGAGATCCGCGACCCCGAGCTGTGGATCACCCGAATGCAGCCGGTCGAGGCCCAACCGGCGTAAGGCCGCCGGTGAGCGCCCGGTGATCTCCTCCGCTCTCGAACGGTGCACGTTCCCCGCGGCCGGCTCGCCGCTGGCCTGCGCAGTGTCGGGAGGTGCCGACTCGCTGGCGATGTTGGCCTTGGCCGCTGCGGCGGGATGCAGGATCACCGTCTGGCACATCGATCACGGACAGCGGCCCGACGGTCCTGCTGAAGCGGCCCTGGTCGAAGCCGCGGCGGCTCGCTACGGAGCGGCGTTCGAGGCTCGATCCGTCGCCGTGCCCGACGGCCCGAACCTCGAGGCGCGGCTCCGGCGGGCCCGGTACGAGGCGTTGCCCGGGGTGGTTGCGGTGGGCCATACCGCAGACGATCAGGTCGAGACCCTGCTGTTGAACATGATGCGCGGCGCCGGCCCTGACGGCTTGAGCCCGATGGCGGGCCTCGTGGGGGCGGTGGGTCCCGACGGCGTGGAGGGAGTGCAGGTCTGCGCCGACGGTTCGACGCGTCCGATCGAGCGGCTGCGGCCCATCCTGGCCCTCCGCCGACGCGACACCGAGGCGATCTGCGCGGCAGAGGGATTGGACTTTGCCAACGATCCGACCAACGCCGATCCCCGCTTCCGGCGCAACCGGGTGCGGCACGAGCTCCTGCCGCTGCTGGCCGACATCTTCGAACGCGATCCGGTACCGGTGCTGTTGCGCATGATCGAGCAACAGCGCGAGCTGGCCCAGGCCTTGCACGAGCGCACCGATGGGCTCGACCTCGCCGATGCCAAGGTCGTCGCGGCGCTGCCAGCCGCGATCGCCACGAGCGCGGTACGTCGGTGGTTGGTCCGGCAGGACATCCGGTTGCTCGATGGATTGAACGCCGCCGCGCTCGAACGGGTCGTGGCTGTCGCCCGAGGTGACGCGGTGGCGACCGAACTCGAAGGCGGCTTCCGCGTCGAACGTTCGAAGCAGCGGCTCCGTTTGATCGGCCCGTCCACGGATTCGGATGCGCCGCCGGACCGAGCCGGTCCCGAATCGGGGTAGGCTCGCCCCTGTTTGTCGGCCGGGCTCGTCCGGGCCGGCCTGTCGTGGCGGAGCCTCAAAGGAACCGATCTTGTCCAACGAATACGACCTGGCCGAGTGCCAGGAAGTTGTGGTCAGCGCCGAACGGTTGCAGCGGCGGATCACCGAACTCGGTGCCCAGATCACCGCCGACTATCAGGGTCGGCCCCCGCTGCTGGTCGGCGTGCTCAAGGGCGCCTTCATGTTCATGAGCGACCTCGCCCGAGCCATCGAGCTCCCGGTCGAGTTCGACTTCATGGCGGTGGCTTCGTACGGCAACGCGACCAAGACCAGCGGCGTGGTGCGCATCGTCAAGGATCTCGACATCGACCTGGGCGGCCGTGATGTCCTGCTCGTCGAGGACATCATCGACAGCGGGCTCACCCTGAAGTACCTGCGGACGAACCTGCTGGCCCGCCAGCCGGCCAGCCTCGAGGTCTGCGCGCTGCTGGTGCGGGAGGGGCTGCAGGAGAGCGATCCCGATCTCAAGTACGTCGGCTTCCACATCCCGCCGGATTTCGTGGTCGGGTACGGGCTCGACGTGGCCGAACGATTCCGCAACCTGCCCGACATCCGTCGTTTCACCGGCACCGCCTAGCCAAACGGCGCCCTATCGGGCCGGGTGCGGCATCAAGTCCCCGCCAATTCGGTCGATGGGAAGCGGCCGAGTCGCGGGTTCGCAGGACCTCGGCAAGCGATAGGATTGAGGCAACGTGAAACGACTGAACCGTAGTCTGGTCATCTGGGCGCTCTTGGTGCTGTTGCTCGGCGTGCTCGCCGGATCGATCTGGCGCGGCGGCGATGACGCGGAAGAGCTGTTGCTCAGCGAGTTCCGGGCCCGAATCGCAGCCGAAGAGGTCGAAACCGCCACCTTCCACGATCGCGACAGCTTCGTCGACGGCGAGCTCAGCGACGGCACCAGGTACACGGTCGCCTACCTCGAGGAACAAGGCGATGAACTCATCGCTGCCGTCGAGGAAGCCGGCGTCCAGGAGATCGAAGTCGATCAGCAGAGCGAGTCGTTCTGGGTCAGCCTCCTCCTGAACCTGCTGCCGATCGTGTTCCTCGTCGCCGTGTTCCTGTTCTTCATCAACCAGATGCAGGGCGGCGGCCGTGGCGTCATGCAATTCGGCAAGGCCAAGACGCGCCAGATGTCGAAGGACCAGCCCAAGGTCACGTTCGCCGACGTCGCCGGCTCCGACGAAGCGGTCGAGGAGCTGCGCGAAATCAAGGACTTCCTCGAAGCACCCGGCAAGTTTCATGCCATCGGCGCCAAGATCCCCAAGGGGGTGCTGCTCTACGGCCCTCCCGGCACCGGCAAGACCCTGCTGGCCCGAGCGGTCGCAGGCGAAGCGGGTGTTCCGTTCTTCACGATCTCGGGTTCCGACTTCGTCGAGATGTTCGTCGGTGTCGGTGCGAGCCGGGTTCGCGATTTGTTCGAACAGGCCAAGGCCGCGGCGCCTTCGATCATTTTCGTCGACGAGATCGATGCCGTCGGGCGCCATCGCGGTGCCGGTCTCGGCGGCGGCCACGACGAACGCGAGCAGACCCTCAACCAGCTGTTGGTCGAGATGGATGGCTTCGACGTCACCAGCGGCGTCATCTTGATCGCTGCGACCAACCGTCCCGACATCCTTGATCCCGCCCTGCTGCGCCCAGGTCGCTTCGATCGTCAGATCGTGGTCGATCGGCCCGATCTCGAAGGCCGGAAGGCCATCGTCGAGGTCCATCGCAAGGGCAAGCCCCTGCTCGAAGAGGTCTCGAGCGAGGTCATCGCCCGCCGCACTCCCGGCTTCACCGGCGCCGACCTGGCCAACCTGATGAACGAAGCCGCCCTGCTGGCGGCTCGGATGGACGAGCAACAGATCAGCGCGTCGCACATCGATGCCGCGATCGATCGTGTCATCGCCGGCCCGGAACGCAAGGGCAAGCTGATGACCGACAAGCTCAAGCACGTCATTGCGTACCACGAGGCCGGGCACGCGCTCGTCGGTCATGTGCTGCCCAACACCGACCCGATCCACAAGATCACGATCATTCCCCGCGGCCGAGCGTTGGGCCTGACCTTGGCGCTGCCGACCGAGGACACCTACCTCGTCAGCCGAGCCGCCTATCGCGATCAGATGGCGATGATGCTGGGCGGACGCACCGCGGAGGAAATCATTTTCGGCGAACCGACCACCGGCGCGGCCGACGACATCAAACGGGCGACCGGCATCGCCCGCTCCATGGTCACCGAATACGGCATGAGCGACGCGCTCGGCCCCCAGCAGTTCGGCGAGCCCGAAGGTGAAGTCTTCCTGGGCAAGACCCAAGGGCATCGCCAGAACTACTCCGATGACATCGCATCCCAGATCGACGCCGAGGTGCGGAGCCTGATCGACAGTGCCCATGACGAGGCCCGCGAGGTGCTCTCCCTCCACCGCAGCACGCTCGACCTCCTGGCCGAGCGGTTGATCGAACACGAGACGCTCGACGACGATGCGCTCAACGCGCTGTGGGACGAAGTCGACCTACCCAAGGGTGGGGCTGATGCCGAGTCCGATGCGGCGAGCCCCGCGACCCCGTCAGCCAACTCTCCCGAGTTGACCAATCCGAACGCGGCGCAACCGACGTCGTTCGAGCCGCCGCGCGGCGGCGAAGACGACTAAAACAATAGCGCTGGATCGCGACACAAAAGGGCGCTCTCGTTGAGTAACAACTCGTCCCACTCCACCGACGACGACATTGATGGCGCGCGGCTGAAGGCCATCCACGCCTCCGAGGTTGATCAACCCCGCATCGAGGCCGCGGTGCGCGAGATCCTCGCCGCCATCGGCGAGGACCCGAATCGCGATGGTCTGCTCGATACGCCGGGCCGGGTGGCTCGCATGTACGCCGAAACTTGCTCGGGACTGCACATCGACCCGGCCCAGCATCTGCACAAGACCTTCGATGTCGACCACGACGAGATGGTCATGGTGCGTGACATTCCGCTCTATTCGTTGTGCGAGCACCATCTGTTGCCCTTCATCGGCTCGGCCCACTGCGCGTACATCCCCCAGAAGAACGGGCGCATCACCGGCCTGTCGAAGCTGGCCCGGCTGGTCGACGGCTACTCCCGGCGCCCCCAAGTCCAGGAGCGTCTGACGCAACAGATCGCCGATGCGATCGATGAGATGCTCGAACCGCAGGGCGTGCTGGTGGTGATCGAGGCCGAGCACCTCTGTATGTCGATGCGGGGCGTCCGCAAACCCGGCTCCTCGACCGTCACGTCCTCGGTCAAGGGCATCTTCCGCGAGCAGAGCTCCACTCGCTCCGAGGCCATGCGCTTCCTCGAGCGTCGCTGAACGCCGGTCACTCGCCGGCGACCGTTCTGCTTCACGGTTTGGGAATCGCTACTAGGGTGGCGGTCGTGCCTTTGTCCTTCCCGCTGCGCCCCCGGACGACGGGCCCTGTCGTCATGGGAATCGTGAACGTCACACCGGATTCATTCTCCGATGGTGGCCGTTTTCTCGATGCCGATGCCGCGATCGAGCACGGGCGAGCCATGCTGGCCGACGGGGCGGCGTGGCTCGACGTCGGCGGTGAATCGAGCCGGCCGGGCGCCGAGCCGGTCTCGAGCGAAATCGAGCTCGAACGGGTGATTCCCGTGGTCGAAGCACTGGCCAACGACGGCCTGGTCTCGATCGACACCGTCAAGCCCGAGGTCGCCCGGGCCGCCGTGGCCGCAGGCGCCACCATGATCAACGACATCTCCGCATCCTTGGCGTCGGTGGCGGGCGAGTTGGGCGTGGCCTGGGTCGCCATGCACTGTCAGGGAACCCCCCGCACGATGCAGGATGCGCCCCGCTACGACGACGTCGTCGCCGAAGTCACCGCCGATCTGGCCGCCGCCATCGAGGCCGGCCAGGCGGCCGGCGTGTCGCAGATCTACGTCGATCCCGGCATTGGCTTCGGCAAGACCACGCAGCACAATCTGACGCTGTTGGCGCACCTCGATCGGTTCGTCGCGCTCGGCTTTCCGGTTCTGGTCGGTGCCAGCCGGAAGCGATTCATCGGTGAAATCCACAGTCGAGCCGACCATCGATCAGAACCGGGATCCCAACTGGCCGCGATCGACGATCGTCTGGAAGGGTCATTGGCCGTCGCCACCTGGGCCAGCGCGCAGGGGGCGGCAATCGTCCGGGTCCACGACGTGCGAGCAACCGTGCAAGCGGTGCGCGTCGTGGCCGCTTGAGAGGAACACATGAAGGGTAAGTGGGCCCGGGGTATCGAGCCTCGGAACTTCACATGGATCATCAAGGATCGACTGGCCGTCTGCGAGCGGCCGGGCGGCTACGGCGCGAACCATCGCAAGGTCCGGCGCCAGGAGGAGATCATCTGGATCCGTGAAAACGCCTTCGACATCGTCTTCTCGTTGATCCAGTCGCCCCACAACCTCCACAACTACGACGCCCTCGGCGTGGCCTATACCCATCAACCGTTCAACGGTCCCGAAGACGGCGTCGAACGACTCGATCAGCTCTACAAGAACCTTCGCACGCTGCTCGACAACGGAGCCAAGGTCCTCGTCCATCGCGAAGAGCTGGCCGATCACGTCTCGGGAATGCTGGCCGGGTACCTGTTGTGGGCCGGCTTCATCGAGACCGGCCCCGACGTCATCGTCGCGATCGAGCAATTGGTCTCGCGACCGCTCGGTCCCGTCGGCCGCGAGATCGTGTCGCTCGCCATCCGGGCGCGCGACGGGGCCGAGGCCTCTTCGTGACCGACGTCCTCGAATTGCGCGGGCTGCGGGTCATGGCGCTGTGTGGGGCGTTACCCGAAGAGCGCGAGCGGGCCCAACCCTTCGAACTCGACATCGACGTGCACACCGACCTTTCGGTGGCCGGCAAATCGGACAACCTCGACGACACGCTCGACTACGGCAGCCTCACCGAGGCGATCTCGATCGTCCTCCATGGCGAGCAATACACCTTGCTCGAACGCATGGCCGAGCGGGTGACCGAGATCGTCCTCGACGCTCCGACGGTCGAGAAGGTCGTCGTGTCGGTCCACAAGCTCCGGCCGCCGGTGTCCGAGCACCTGGCGACCGCGGGTGTCCGGATCGAGCGCACCCGCTCCTAGGGCGAGCACGCCATGGTCACGACCCGCGCCCTGCTCGGCCTCGGTTCGAACCTGGGTGACCGTTGGAAGCTGTTACGCGACGCGGTTGGATCGATTCCCGATGTCGTCGCGGTGTCATCGGTGTACGAGAGCGACCCGGTCGGTGGGCCCGAGCAGGGGCAGTTCCTGAATCTGGTCGTACGGCTCGAGACCGAGCGGTCGGCCCGGGAGCTACTCGAGGTGTGTCAGCGTTGCGAAGAAGCCGCGGAGCGGGTGCGGGTCGAGCGCTGGGGGCCGCGCACGCTCGACGTCGACGTGCTGTGGGTCGATGGCGAGACGGTGGACGAGCCGGATCTGATCGTGCCGCATCCCAGGACCTTCGAACGGGCCTTCGTGGTATTGCCGCTTCGCGACGTCGCACCCGATGTCGCGCCCGACGACTGGGAACACCCCAGCGACCAACAACTCCGGCGGGTCGGAACGCTCTTCGCCGGCCCCGACGAGGGCCGGTCGGTCGCCATCGTCGGCCCCGGCCGCGCCGGTCAGGCCATGGGCCAGGCCATCGAGCAGATCGGGTGGGCGTCGGTGCGTTACTTCGGCCGCAATGACGATCTCGACGGCATCCGATCCGACGAGCTCGTGATCATCGCCACGCCCGATGCCGCGGTGGCCGACGTGGCCACCGCGATCCCGGAGGTCGAGGATCGTCCGGTTCTGCACGTGGCCGGTTCCCTCGGGGTCGACGTGCTCGCCGGTCATCGCCGCGCCGCCGCTCTCCACCCGGTGCTGGCGATGCCCACGCCCGCCATCGGTGCGCACCGGCTGCTCGATGACGCCTGGTTCGCGATCTGCGGCGATCGAGCGGCCGACGAACTCGCGGTCGCCATGGGGGGACGATCGTTCTGGGTCGAGGACCACGATCGCGCCGCGTACCACGCCGCCGCAGTGGTGGCGTCGAACCACGTCACTGCGCTGCTCGGCCAGGTGTGGCGCATCACCGGGTCGATCGTCGTGCCGCGCGAGCCCTTCTTCCGCCTGGCCCGGAGTGCAATCGACAACGTCGCGACGCTGGGGCCACAGAAGGCCCTGACCGGCCCGGTGGCACGGGGCGATCACGAGACCATCGAACGCCACCGGGCCGCGCTCGACCCGAGTGAGGTCGAGCTGTACGACGCGCTCGTGGCCGCCGCGCTTCGGGTCAAGGACAACCGGCCATGACCGCCGAGACCACCATCGTCACCAGTATCGCCGAGCTTCGCGCCACCCTCGATGCCGAGCGGGCCGCCGGTCGTTCGGTGGGCTTCGTGCCGACGATGGGGTACCTCCACGACGGCCACGGATCCCTCATCGAGGCCGCCGCGGCGGCCAACGACGTCACCTTCGTCTCGATCTTCGTCAATCCGTTGCAGTTTGCGCCCGGCGAAGACCTCGAGGCGTATCCCCGTGATCTCGAGGCCGACGCGGCGTTGTCCGTCGCGGCGGGCGCCGCGCTGATTTTCGCCCCGTCGGTGGAGGAGATGTACCCGGAACCGATTCTGACCAGCGTGCATGTGAACACGGTGTCCGATCCGCTCGAGGGACGGCACCGGCCCACGCACTTCGACGGCGTGTCGACGGTGGTGAGCAAACTCTTCGCCATCGCCGGACCGTGCCGCGCCTATTTCGGCGAGAAGGACTGGCAACAACTGGCGATCGTGCGGCGCATGGCCTCGGATCTCTCGTTCCCGGTGGAGGTCGTGGGTTGTCCGATCGTCCGCGAGCCCGACGGTCTGGCGATGTCGAGCCGGAACGTCTACCTGACCTCGGAGGAGCGCACCCAGGCCCTCGTGTTGAACCAGGCGCTGCGGCACGGCATCGAGCTGATCGAAGCCGGCGAGCGTGATCCCGACATCGTCGAGCGGGTGGTCAGCGCCATGATCGAGACGCAGCCGGCGGCCGAGATCGACTATGTCGGTGTGGTCGATGCAATGACGTTGCTCGAGCCGGCCCCGCTGGCCGGCGAAGTCCGGCTGTTGACGGCAACCCGGTTCGGCAAGGCCCGCTTGCTCGACAACATGGGCGTGGTGGTACCGGACTGACCGCTTGGGGGCGTTCCCAGGCGGCAAGCTCCTCGGCTCGCCGTACGATCGTGGCATGAACATGCCAGCAGCCAATTGGTATCCCGACCCCTCCGGGAAGCACGAGCACCGGTACTGGGACGGTGCCGGGTGGACCGAGCACGTCAGCGACCACGGTCGGCAGTCGATCGATCCGATCGGCTCGGCCAAACCGGTGCCGACCACCAACGACGATTCCGATCGGATTCGGCGCCAGGTGCAAGAGCGAGCTCGGGTGGACGTTGCGGAGGCCGGCGGGGGCACGCTGTTCACCGAGCCGGTTCTGGTGGTCAATCAAAAGGCCAAGCTGATCGAAATTCACAACGAGTACGCGGTGTTCGATCAGCACGGCAGCCAGGTCGCCGCCGTTCGGCAGGTGGGGCAGAGCGCGGCCAAGAAGGTGCTGCGGGTGCTCACCAGCCTCGATCAGTTCATGACGCACAGCCTGCAGATCGTCGACATGGGCGGGAACGTGCTGCTGACGGTCACCCGGCCGGCCAAGTTCTTCAAGTCGACGGTCGAGGTCGGCGGGCCGCACGGTGAGACGATCGGTCGAGTGGTGCAACAGAACATGTTCGGCAAGATCCGATTCGCCTTTGAGGTCGACGGCGAAACGATCGGCTCGATGCATGCGGAGAACTGGCGGGCTTGGAACTTCAGCCTGCAGGACCGCTCGGGCACCGAGGTTGCTCGCATCACCAAGACGTGGGAGGGGTTGGCCAAGACGTTGTTCACGACCGCCGACAACTACGTGCTGCAGATCGACCAGCCCGTCGCAGGCCCGCTCCGAACGTTGGTGGTGGCGTCAGCCTTGGTGGTCGATACCGCGTTGAAGCAGGACCAGCGGGGATTCGGCTAGGCGTTGTTCCCTGGGTTGGGACTGGCGCTAGGGCTTGATGAGGGCGGCCCGCATCACGACCGGATCCTCGCCCTGGAATTCGGCCAGGCCGTTGCCCTCGTGGAAGAAACGGAGCAGATAGCCGCGATCGATCTCTTGGTGGATGAACGCCTGGGCGTCGATGTGCCGGCGGAAGTGGTCGGTGACGAACGCATGTCGGCCGACCTCCTGGCCCTTGCCGTACAAGGGATCGAGGATGGTGCGAGCCTCGATCAGGAACTGACCCCCCGAGGGCAGCATGTTCCAGACCGATTGGACCAGCCGCTCTTCGGCTTCGTCGTCGATCGAGTGCAACGTGAATCGTGAGTAGACGGTGTCGATCCCAGGGAAGTCGGCCGGGTCCAGCCGGGTGAAGTCGCCAACCTCGAATCGGACGCGCTCGGGGTTGCGGGCCCCCTCGACGCGCTCGCGGCACAACTCGATGGCCTGGCTCGACTGATCGACACCGACGAGTTGGTGCCCGTGCTCGAAGAAGAACGCGGCATCGCGGCCATTGCCCGGCCCGAGCTCGAGGATGGACGAGGCATCGTGCAGGAGGTGCTCGCGGGCGAACACCGCGAATGGGCTCGGATACGAGACGGCGGCTCGATGCTCGTAGAACTCGTTCCAGAAACCGGTGTCAGCCATGGCGGGTCGCATTCTGTCGATGTCCGAACCATGCTACCGGTCACCGACCCCGCGTCCTGTCATCGTCAGTACCCTCGGGTCGCGCCGGTCGCAATACCCTCGGGCCGCGCCGGTCGCAATACACTGCCCCTCGTGAGTCGATTGTTGCATCCACCCCGACTCGACGTGCGGGCAGCCGTCGAACGGGCCTTGGCGGAAGACCTCTATCCGTTCGGTGATCTCTCGGCCACGTTGTTGCCCGAGGGCGCCGCAGCCATCGCCAAGTTCCGGGTGCGGGAGGCCGGCGTGTTGGCCGGCACCGCCTGTGCTGACGAGACGTTTGCCCAGGTCGACCCGGCGTTGCCCATCACCTGGCTCTCCCAAGAGGGTGATCGAGTCCAGCCCGACCAGGTCATCGCGACCGTCGAAGGCTCGCTCGAATCGATACTGATCGCCGAGCGCACCGCGCTCAACTTCATGGGCCACCTGTCGGGCATCGCCAGCCGGGTGGCGCAATTCGTCGACGCCGCCGCCGGCGGGTGCCGGGTCTGGGACACCCGCAAGACCACTCCAGGGCTTCGATCGCTGGAAAAGGCAGCGGTACGAGCGGGCGGTGCATGGAATCATCGCGGCAACCTGTCCGACTGGATCATGTTGAAGGACAACCACTTGATGGGCGTGTCGATCACCGACGGCGTGGCCATGGCGCGCGATCGCTGGCCGGGCCGCACCGTGCACATCGAGTGCGACCGCGAGGCGCAGGTTCGTGAGGCCCTGAACGCCAAGGCCGATGCACTCTTGCTCGACAACATGAGCCCGGCCGAAGCCAAAGCCTGTGTCGACCTCGTCGACGAGCACGAGGCGGCCACCGGCCACCGGCCGCTGGTGGAGGCATCGGGTGGCATCACGCTCGACACCATCGCCGGCTACGCCAAGACCGGTGTCGATCTGGTTTCCAGCAGCTCGTTCATCATGTCCGCCGCGGTGCTCGACATCGGGCTCGACATCGACCCGGTCACGTAGATGCTGTTCGCGATCGATGTCGGCAACACCAATACCGTGTTCGGGCTGTACGACGCCAACAGCGATGTCGGCGACGGGGCCGAGCGGGGTCTTGTCGATCATTGGCGGATCGCGACCGATTCGAATCGGATGGCCGACGAACACGCCGTCCTGGTCCGCAATTTCCTGACATCGGCCGGCTACGACCTCGAAGGCGAGATCGACGGCATCGCCATCTGCTCGGGTGTACCGCGCGTCACCGTTGCCCTTCGTGACATGATCGCCCGGACATTTCGGGTCGAACCGATCGTCGTCGGTCCCGGGGTCAAGACCGGCATGCCGATCCAATACGAGAACCCGCGCGAGGTTGGGGCCGATCGCATTGCCAACAGCGTGGCCGCGTTCGATCTCTTCGGTGGCCCGACCGTGGTGGTCGACTTCGGCACCGGTAACAACTTCGACGTCATCAGCGCCGATGGCGAGTTCCTCGGTGGTGCGATCGCTCCCGGTATCGAGATCAGCCTCGATGCCCTGTTCGGCCGAGCGGCGGCCTTGGGCGCGGTCGAAATGACCGAACCCCGTAGTGTCATCGGCAAGAACACGGTCGAGGCGCTGCAGTCCGGCGCCGTCTACGGCTTTGCGGCGCAGGTCGACGGTATGCTCGGTCGCTTCCGGGATGAACTGGGCGAAGTCACCGTCGTCGCGACCGGTGGCCTCGCAGACCTCATCGCGCCGGTGAGCAAATCGATCGAATACGTTGAGCCGTTCCTGACCCTGCATGGCTTGCGCTTGGTGCACGCCAAGAACACGTAGCCCTGACCCCTCGGCCTAGCGAGTACCTGACTGTGACCGACCTGCCCTATCGATATGAAGTCACCGCCACGGCGGCCGCGCTCAACGAGAGCCACGCCGAGCTGGGCGATGGCGACGAGACCGGCCTTTTCGTCACCGTCGCCGGCCGGCTCATGCTTCGGCGCGGCCAGGGAAAGCTGGTGTTCGGCGACCTGCAGGATCGCACCGGCCGCATCCAGCTTTTTGCGTCGGCCAAGGTGTGCCCCGACTTCCACGAATTCGCCGCGCTGAACCTCGGCGACTGGCTCGGCGTGACCGGCGAGATCATCAAGACCAAGCGGGGCGAACTCTCCATCCGGGTCACCGCGTGGGATGTCCTGGCCCGGTGGGGTGGCACCTTCCCGGACAAGTGGCATGGCCTGACCGACACCGACGCTCGCTACCGGCAGCGATACATCGATCTGTGGGTCAACGATGGTTCTCGTCAGGCCTTCGTCGACCGAAGCCGCATGGTATCGGCCACTCGTCGCTGGCTCGAGGAGCGTGATTTCCTCGAGGTCGAGACGCCGATCCTGCACCCGATTCCCGGTGGCGCCCTGGCTCGCCCGTTCGAGACGCATCACAATGCGCTCGACACCGAGATGTTCCTACGGATCGCGCCGGAGTTGTATCTGAAGCGCCTCACCGTCGGCGGCTTCGACAAGGTCTACGAGATCGGGCGGGTGTTCCGGAACGAGGGCATGTCGACTCGGCACAATCCGGAGTTCACCATGCTTGAGCTCTACTGGGCGTACGCCGACTACCACGACGGCATGGAGCTCACCGAGCAGCTGATCGCCCACCTGGCCGAGCAGATCACCGGCTCGACGACGATCACCTACGACGGCCGGGAGGTCGATCTCAGCACCCCGTGGGAACGACGAACCATGACCGATCTCATCAGCGAGCATGTCCAGCTCGACCTGTCGATCGAGATGGACCGAGACGAGTTGGCCAAGATCGCCGAGGACGTCGGCGTCCAGGTCAAGGGCTACTACGGCCCCGGCAAGCTGATTCTGGAGATCTACGAGAAGACGGTCGAAGCCCACCTGTGGGGTCCGGTGTTCGTGACCGACTACCCCAAGGAGGTCTCGCCGCTGTCGCGTGTGCACCGGGACAAGCCGGGCTTCACCGAGCGATTCGAGGCCATCGTGGCCGGCCGTGAGCTCTGCAACGGCTTCAGCGAGCTCATCGATCCGGTTGAACAGCTCGCCCGGTTCGAAGCCCAGGCCGCCGACCGAGATGCCGGCGATGCTGAAGCGATGCCGATCGACCGCGACTACGTCCGGGCCCTCGAGCATGGCCTCCCGCCGACTTTTGGTCTGGGCATCGGCATCGACCGACTGGTCATGTTGCTGACCGACACCCAGACCATCCGCGACGTCGTGCTGTTTCCCACCCTCCGCCCCGAGCAGGAGTAGCTCGTCAGCCGGCTTCGGAGGCCTGCCACGCGAACGTGACCGCGATCGGCGGGTGATCGCTGAGCGGCTGACCGGCCTCATCGACGAAGACGTCGGTTTCCGGCGACCATGCGACCGGTGTCAGGGTGACGGCGTCACTGCTTCGGAACAGGAATCGATCGATCTCGTCGGCGTCGTCGCACCCCAGCGCGTCGCAGGCGCTGGTGAGGCCGGTCGCGGCGAACAACGTGTCGTACAAGGGGGCATCGAGTGGGTCCGACGGCCGCAGATTGAAATCGCCACCGACGATGACGGCTCGGCCGGACGAGTTCGCGTTGATGTACGCGGCCAGTTCGGCCAGGTCCTGGGCCTTCAACGCTTCGTCGGCGGCATCACCTCCGGCTTCGACATGGAGGTTGTACACATCGACTTCGGTTCCCCCGCCGAGGCCGAGCACACTCTTGCTGAAGCCCTTGAAGGCCAGGCAGTCGCTGGCCCCGTCCAGGACACCGTTGCACTCGGTCCATGCCACCCGTTCGACCGGGTCGCTCCAGAACCTGGTGAACCGGTTGAGACCATCGGCCAGCTGCGCGGTCGGCCGGCTGGGATCGGTGCCCAGCGGCTGTTCGGCCGGCACCGACTGGAAGGAGTGGGTCGAGGCTGCGGCCAGAATCTCGTGGTACACCCGCAACGGGTCGAGACCGTTGGGTTCGGGGGTCTGCCAGGATTCCTGGAGCAGGACCAGCTCGTAGTCATTCAGAAGCGGGCCGATGATCGGGGTGTTGGCCTCCGGGTCGCTGCCCGACAACGGCGCCGGCAAGCCGGCGACGTTGTAGGTGAGGGCGGTGAACTCGCCACCCGGCGGCGGCAGGAAGCCGTCGCATTCGCCGGCGGTGAGCAGCGAGACCAGCTGGACCGAGCCGGCCAGGAGGCTGTTGGCCGCCGCGGTGTCGAACGAACTCGGGCCGTTGTTCACGATCGCTTCGATCTGCGCGCCGACGGTCAGGAAGGTCTGTTGTTGAGCCGGAGTGAAGCGGTCGAGATCGGCCAGGCCCAGCTGCACGACGGTGTTGATCGCGACCGCGTCCTCGTAGACGGCGAGGGGCGCCGCCGTGAGCGAGGGGGTGACCGAGCCGTTGGTCAGCTGGAGGGCGAGATCCAGTGCGATGGCGGTCTGTTGCTGGAGCTTGGCGAAATCGACGATGCCGAGCTCGTCATCGGTGGTGTGGTAGCAGGGCCCGGTGCTGTCGGAGAAGAACACCGACGGAACGCCCGCGTTGATCAGGGTGGCGTAGTCGCTTCGGAACTGGCCGAAGATCGAGCTGACCCGCTGGGTCTGCAGTGGCTCGGCACCGATCGCGGCGTCGACGGCCGCCTCGAAGGGCGGCCCACCGGTCTCGGCGGCGATCGCAAAGCTGGTCGTGCGCAGACTCGGCAGCAGGTTCGAGCCCAGGATGTCGAAGTTGATGTAGGCGACGGTGTCTTCGAGCGGTACGAGCGGGTCGGCGACGTACTGCTCGGAACCCACCAACCCGTCCTCCTCGCTGTCCCAGAAGGCGAAGACCACCGATCGGCGCGGCGCGTTGTCCGGCTCGGCCAACGCCCGGGCGATCTCGAGAGCCGCGGCCACCCCCGCCGCGTTGTCGGTCGCTCCGTTGCAGATGACGTCGGTGGGATCGGCGGTGCTGCAGGATGCGAGGTGGTCGTAGTGCGCGCCGATCATCACGTACTCGTCGGCGAGGTCGGTGCCGGGCATGATCGCGATGACGTTCGTGCCCGGCGCCCCGCCGCCGGTGTAGGTCTGGAGATAAGGCGTGGCCGAGCCGGTGTTGGCACCGACCGTGAAGTCATCGAGCACGCTGATCAGGTACTGCTGGGCGAGTTCCGAGCCGTCCGATCCGTTGTTGCGGCCGGCCAACGCGTCGCTGGAGAGATAGGCGACGTCGAACCAGGCGCACGACGACGCCAGCAACATCAGGGCCAGCAGGCCGGCGATCCGGCGCGGCGATACCGGCCCGTTGTTGTTCCTCTTGCTCATTGGCTCGAACCTTCGTGGTTGGCGGGTCCTCGGGCTGACTCGACTGTGTCGAGGGCCCGGGCGTACAACAGAACGTCGAGGGCGTTGTCTTCGGCGATGCGGTCGCGAAGGCCCTCCGGGGTCGGTGCCGGTTTGGAGACGTTGCCCCGACCGATCTCGCCGACCGTCCAGCCGAATCGGGACTCGAGCAGGGCGCCGAACCCGGCCAGGTCGCGTTGGAAGCCGACTGCGCCCATCGAGGCCAACCGATGGAGCGCGACCTCGACATGGTGCTCGTTCAGGTCGACCGGCGACAACAGCCCGGCCGGCATTTCGGCCAGCGTGGTGCCGAGCATTCGAGTCATGTGATTCGGGAACAGTGGATTCGACGCGAAATCGTCGGCATAGCGTTCGTCCAGCGGACGGTCGTCGTCGGCCTCGTCCCGCATCGAGCGCAGGAGCGAGAGCACCCGGTCGACGGGATCACGCAGGACCGTGAAGGTCGAGATGTCGGCGTCGAGCTTCTCGACCGTGCAGTAGGGGAAGTGGCCGGCGAGAAGGGTGACTCGCGACCGAAGCTCCGGCCACCGGTCGATCACCGCGGCCATGTCGATCTCGGCAAACGGGGGCGAATCGAATGCCGGCCCCGGGTACACGACATCGCGTCCGAGCGCTCGCTGGAGCGCCAGCGTGACGACGGTGCCGCCGGTCTTCATGAGGTGCACGAAGAAGTACCGCTGCCGGTCGTCCATACCGCTCCCTGCACCCCTCGAAACTGCGGCCCGGAGGGCTACGATATGGGTGGAAATATGCCCGTGTCTATTCTGGTTGTCGCTACTCGATGCCGTATTCGAGGGTGGCGCGGAGCGCGTCGGCTGCAGTCATGAGGATCGGCTCGGGACGATGCGGTTCAGGAGCTGGTCGAGTCCGAAGAACTCGCGGCGGCCGATCGCCCATCCCGCGGTCAGGAGCCCGGCGACAACGGTGGCCATGATGGCGATGACGAAGCTGGGATCGGTGGCCAGGTGGGCGACCGCGGCGACGGCACCGAAGGCCACGCTGGTGATCAGGATCGCCTCGATCGTCGCACTGCCGAACGGCTGCAGACCGGTCGAGCGCCTCACCTGCACGTAGGGACCGAGGTTGGTCACCATGATCGACGCCACCCAGGCCACGGCTGCGCCCTCCAGGCCCCACTGGGGTACCAGCACGAGATTCAACACGATGTTCACCACCAGTGCGCTGGTGTGCATGGCCAAGTTGTGTGAGGTCTGGCCCGACATCACCAGCACTGATTCGACCGGACCGACCGCGGTCGACACGAGCCGGCCCAAGGACAAAATGGTGAGCGCGGCGGCACCCTCGCCGTACTCCGCACCGAAGACCGCAACGGTGAGTGGTTCGGCGAAGAACGCGGTGGTCAGGTAGATCGGGAAGGCCAACAGCACGAGCCACGATGTGGCGGTCTGGTAGATCTGGCGGCCTCGTACCAGGTCCCGGGATGCGAAGGCCTCGGCCATCTGTGGCCCCGTCACCTCGACGATCGCTTGGTTGACCATGGCCGCCAGCTTCACGAGCCGGGTGACGACCGAATAGATCGCCGCTTCGCGCAGACCGAGCAAGATCGCGATGAGGATCGTGTCCTGCCAGCGAACCACCGCCCGCAGGATTTCGACGCCGCCTTGGGGAGCCGTGAAACGCCAGAACTCGCGACCCTCGACCGGGTCGGTCCATCGGTCCTTGCTCCGGCCACCGGTGCGGTCGAGTTCGCGCCGGTAGAGCCGCCGCGACACGATGGCGCCCATCACGGCCGGCACGACGTAGGCCGCCATCCAGGCTGCTGCGATCAGCGCGGTGTTCCTGGTGAAGGCCAACGCGATCGCCACCGCGGCGAGCTGGGCCAGGGGGCGGCCGATGCCGTTGTAGAGCGCGGTGGGTCGGATGACGCCGAAGCCTCGGGTCGTGGCCATCAGCGCGATGGCCAAGGCGGCGACCGGCAGGAACGGGCCCGCGCCGCGCAGCGCATCGGTGAGGCCATCCATCGAGGCCGAGCTGCTCTGCTTCGAAAGAAGGTCGGCCAGCTGAGGAGCGGCCAGGACCATGAGCAACGACAAGCCGAAACCGACGAGGAAGACCGGTACCAGTCCGGTGCGCAGGAGTTGGGGAACGACCGCGACCCGGCCCTCGACCCGAAGCTGGCTGATGTGGCGCACCATGCCGGCGCCGACGCCGAAGATGGCCACCTGCATCAAGATGTTGAAGAACGCCACCGCAACATTGACCGCTCCGACGCTCTCCGCCGACAGATACTCGGTGATCAGCTTCAGTACGACCAGCGCACTGGCGGCGGTCACCACCGAGCCGACAAACGACAATGCGCTCTGCCGGCCGAGGCGCCGCACCGATGCAGCTTCTGGAGTTTGCGGATTCACGGGTTCCAGTCGGCGGGTAGTACGCGTTTGCGAGCATCGCAAGTGTAGGTCCGGCGGTTGCTACGGTCTTGGGCGCGATGAGGATATCCATATGCGGGTGCTGATCTTGGGCGAGCCCAAGTCGGGTACGACCGCCCTGTTCCAGTCGGTCGTCGATCATCTCGGTACGCCGGAGGTTCGGTTCGAGCCCGAGGACCTCCGGACCGAGGATCTCGCCCCCCCGACGTTGGTCGTGAAGAAGCTCATGACCAGCTTTCAGTTCGGTGAGGCCGACCTCTTCGATCGGTTCGATCTCCGGCTGCTCCTCGTCCGCGACCCTCGCGACCGGTTGGTCTCGTCGCTGTTGTTCGACATTTCGGGCCGCAACGTCACCGTGCGAACCGCGTTCATCGACAACTTCGTGCAACTCCTGCGCGAGAAGGAGGCCGACCCGCGCAGCACGCCGCTGATCAAGCTGCTCGATGCCTATTTTCATGCCACCCGCATCGATCTGCTCTCGGCGTTCGCTCGCTCGAACCACCGCCACCTGCAGGTGCTGCACAACTTCGCCGATCGGTTTCAGCTCGTTCGGTACGAGGACATGGTCCGCGACGGAATGGCCAGGTTGGGCGGGCAGTTCGGCATGCCGGGGCTGGCCGAGCCGGTGATCACCGGTGATCTCACCCGGGTGCAGCGCAACCAGACCTCGGGCGACTGGCGGCACTGGTGTGGCCATGCCGACCTCTGGGTTCTGCGGCCGATGTGCACCAACCTGCTCGATGCCTTGGGCTACGCCGTCGACTGGGATCTCGCCGAGCAACCGACGATCGACCCGGCCACGGCCTCGGCGTACGTACTCGATCTCATCGAACGCCGGCGCCTCGAACTCACCGGGGAGTGAGCGCTTGACCGAGCGACACTAACCGGCGACGGCGGCGACCCGCTCGAGCAGATGGTCGGTGGCGGCCCGCAGTGGTGCCGAAGCCGCAGTTGCCGCGACGGGGTCGAGGGCGGCGACCGCCTGGGACGCGAACTCCTGGGCGACGGCCAGCGAGGCTTCGACCGCGCCGCTCGCTCGAACGAGTGCACGGGCTTCGTCGCGGGTCCGCAGATCGATCACCGGGGGTGTGCCGCCGAACTCGGCCTCGCGGGTGAGGAGCTGGCGGAGGCGGGGGCCGGCTTCGGTCTCCAGAGCGCGCAGCACCGGGAGGGTGAACACCCCTTCGACCACGTCATTGCCGGCCGGCTTGCCGAGCTGTTCGTCGGTGGCGGTGATGTCGAGGATGTCGTCGACCACCTGGAAGGCCATGCCGTAGCTGTGCCCGAAGGTGGTGAGCGTATCGATCAGGTCGCGGGGGAGGTCGGCCACGATGCCGCCGATCCGGCACGAGGTCGCCAGCAGCGATGCGGTCTTGCCGTCGATGGAGACGAGGTAGTCGGCTTCGGTGCGATCGATGTTGTAGGTGTCCTGGAGTTCACGCACCTGACCCTCGCACAGCCGAGCGATGGTGTTGGCCAGCAGGCCGGCGACCTCGGTGCCGAGCGATGCCGCGATTTCGGACGCGCGAGCCAGCAGGTAGTCGCCGGCCAGGATGGCCCGCAGGTTGTTCCACCGGGCGTTGACCGAATCGGCGCCCCGCCGGGTGGCGGCCTCGTCCATGACGTCGTCGTGGTACAGCGAGCCGAGGTGCACGAGCTCACAGGCGACGCCGCCCATCACCGCCTCGATCGGGACCGGTTGTTCGCTGACGTGGACGGCGAGGGCCGCGGCCATGCTGAAACCGGGACGCACCCGTTTGCCGCCCGCCAGGATGAGATGCCCCGCGACCTCGGTCAGAAACGGGTCGTCGGTGCGGACCGAAGCGCGAAGTTCTTCCTCGACTTGGCTGAGCCCGGCCGCGAGATTGGGGAAGGCCAGCAGTGGGTTTCCCGAACTCATGATGCAAAGCGTATGGGCAGAGAATGCGCCGCGGGAAACCCAGGACGCCTGGATTATTTTCCCGATTCGAACGCCCACCGTGCTCGGGCGAGCATTTTCCGTGCTCGCGCCCAGCTTTTGCAGCACTTTTGTCGAGGAATATTCTGCCGATGGGAACGGGCGATGGTTCGACCGATTCTCTGGGGCGCGACGCCGATAGACTGCACCCACGAAACTCCAGCCCCATGGAGGCAATGACGTGTTCGAAAGATTTACCGACCGAGCCCGACGGGTCGTGGTGTTGGCCCAGGAAGAGGCCCGCCTGCTCAACCACAACTACATCGGCACCGAGCACATCCTGCTCGGGCTGATCCACGAGGGTGAAGGCGTTGCCGCCAAGGCCCTGGAATCGCTGGGCATCTCGCTCGAAGCGGTGCGCAGCCAGGTCGAAGAGATCATCGGCCAAGGCGGCTCCTCGCCGAGCGGTCACATCCCCTTCACCCCGCGCGCCAAGAAGGTGCTCGAGCTGTCCTTGCGCGAAGCGTTGCAGCTCGGTCACAACTACATCGGCACCGAGCACATCCTGCTCGGTCTCATCCGTGAGGGTGAGGGTGTCGCGGCCCAGGTGCTCGTGAAGCTCGGGGCCGACCTGTCGCGTGTGCGACAGCAAGTGATCCAGCTGCTCTCCGGTTACTCCGGTCCGTCCGGCTCGGGTTCGGGCGGTGGCGAGAAGGCCGGCGCGACCTCGGGTGGTGCCGGTGGCGAAACGCCGTCCGGGTCGCTGGTGCTCGATCAGTTCGGCCGTAACCTCACCCAGCTCGCTCGCGAGAAGGGCCTCGATCCCGTCATCGGTCGCCTGCGCGAAACCGAGCGGGTCATGCAGGTCCTGTCGCGCCGCACCAAGAACAACCCGGTGTTGATCGGCGAACCCGGCGTCGGCAAGACCGCCATCGTCGAGGGCCTGGCCCAAGCCATCGCGGCCGACGACGTGCCCGAGACCATTCGCGACAAGCAGCTCTACACCCTCGATCTCGGTGCCCTGGTGGCCGGTAGCCGCTACCGGGGTGATTTCGAGGAGCGCCTCAAGAAGGTGCTGAAGGAAATCAAGACCCGCGGCGACATCATCTTGTTCATCGACGAGCTCCACACCCTCGTGGGTGCGGGCGCCGCCGAAGGCGCGATCGATGCCGCCTCGATCCTGAAGCCCATGCTGGCTCGCGGTGAACTGCAGACCATCGGCGCCACCACGCTCGACGAGTACCGCAAGCACCTGGAGAAGGACGCCGCGCTCGAACGTCGCTTCCAGCCCATCAAGGTCGAGGAGCCCACGGTCGCTCACACGATCGAAATCCTGAAGGGTCTGCGCGAGCGCTACGAACAACACCATCGGGTTACCATCACCGATCAAGCGCTGGTCGCGGCGGCCAACCTGGCCGATCGCTACATCTCCGATCGCCATCTGCCCGACAAGGCCATCGACCTCATCGACGAGGCCGGCTCTCGCTTGCGTATCAAGCGCATGGAGACCCCGCCCGATTTCAAGGAACTCGAGAACGAGCTGGCCGAGGTCGTCCGGCAGAAGAAGACCGCTGTCGAAGAGCAGCAGTTCGAAGAAGCCGGCCGCCTTCGTGACCGCGAGAAGGAACTGCTGGCCGAGAAGACCGAGAAAGAGGCCGAGATCAAAGCCTCGGGCGTCGACCTGTTCGACGAGGTCGACGAAGAGTCGATCGCCGAGGTTCTGTCG
>JABDJW010000297.1 GCA_013002375.1 Acidimicrobiales bacterium
CCTGCCGTCTGTCGGGTAGATGTCGGAGGCTTCGTCGAATACGAACGCATGCAAGAAGGACGGGACGGCAGATGCTGCGACAGGGCGACAAGGCGACAATCAAAACGCGGGACGGCAAAACGCGGGACGGCAAACCACACTCCGACAGCTCGAGGATCGACCTCCGCGATGGTGAGGGCCCCGCGCCCGGCGATGCGGTGGCCACCGCGCGCGGCGTATCGAAGATCTACGGCGAGGGTGAGACCGAAGTCCGCGCCCTCGACGACATCGACGTCGACTTCCAGGCCGGCAAGCTCACCGCAATCATGGGCCCGTCGGGTTCGGGCAAGTCGACGCTGCTCCACTGCATGGCCGGGCTCGATTCGGTGACCACCGGCGAGGTCCGGATCGGAGGCGAGCTGATCTCCGAGCTCACCGACAAGCGACTGACCCTCCTGCGGCGCCAGCGGATGGGGTTCATCTTCCAGGCCTTCAACCTCGTGCCGACCCTCAGCGCCGAGGAGAACATCCTGTTGCCGTTGCTGCTCGGCGGGCGCAAGCCCGACGAGCAGTGGGAAGCCCAGGTGATCGAGAGCCTGGGCCTCGGTGACCGGCTCCACCACCTACCGGACGAGCTGTCGGGCGGTCAGCAACAGCGAGTCGCGGTGGCTCGGGCGCTCGTGACCAAGCCGGAGATCATCTTCGCCGACGAGCCCACCGGCAATCTCGATTCGACCGCGGGCCAGGAGGTGCTCGGCTTCTTGCGCCGAGCGGTGGACGAGTGGCAGCAGACCGTGGTGATGGTCACCCACGATCCCGGGGCCGCGTCCTACGCCGACCTGGTGATCTTCCTGCGAGACGGCAAGGTGACCGGTCACCTGCTCGATCCCACCGCCGAAGCGGTGTTCGACCGCATCAAGGCGCTGGAGGTCTGAGCGATGCGGGCCATGACGCTGCTCACCTTTCGCAACATCGCGAGCCGCCGGCTTCGATTTGCCCTGACGACGTTCGCGGTTCTGCTCGGGGTGAGCTTCGTCGTCGCTTCCTTCGTGCTCACCGACGGTCTGCGCTCGACCTTCAACGAGATCATCGACGAGGGCTTCGCCGGCACCGACGTGCAGGTGCAGGCGGTCAGCGACTTCGACGAAGTCATGTTCGTCGATCGACCGATCGACGAATCGCTGGTCGATGTCGTCGCGGCCGTCGACGGTGTGGCCGTTGCCGACGCGTACACCGACAGTGCCAAGATCGTGCCCGTTCTGCCCGACGGCGAGCCGATCGAAGCCCCGGGGGGTGCCGTCGTCGCGTACAACTGGGCCGGATCCTCGATCAGCCGGATGAACCTGGTCGAAGGGCGGGTACCGACCGGCCCCGGCGAGTTCGTCATCGATTTCGACACCGCCGACAACGAGAACATGGTGGTCGGCGAGACCTACGACATCATCGGCATCGACGGTCCCGAACCGTTCGAGCTGGTCGGCACCAACCAGTTCGGCGAGCAGAGTTCGCTGCCCGGTTTCGTCCTGGTGGGTTTCTCACTCGAAGAACTCCAGCGTCTCGACGGCAGTGAAGGCGAGATCCGCACGATCGAGATCGCGGCCGAGCCGGGCGTGACCACCGAAGAACTGATCGCCCGGATCGAGGCCGTCGTGCCCGAGGGCATCGAGGCGGTCTCCCGGGAATCGCTGGTCTCCGAAGCCCAGGACGACCTCGGTGGATTCATCGATGTCTTCGGCAACGTCCTCTTGGCCTTCGCACTGGTCGCGGTTTTCGTCAGCGCCTTCATCATCTCGAACACCTTCAACATCTTGCTGGGGCAGCGAGTGCGGCAGCTGTCCCTGCTGCGGGCGATCGGCGCCAGTTCCCGCCAGGTGCGGTTCAGCGCGATCCTCGAGGCGCTCACCATCGGAGCGGTCGCCTCGATCGCCGGTCTCGGCGGCGGCATCTTGCTGGCGTTCGGACTACGGGCGCTCATCAACACGCTGGGCTTCAGCATGCCGGGCATTCAGCTGATCATCTCGGCCCGCACGATCATCGTCGCCCTCCTGGTCGGCCTCGGAGTGACACTGATCGCCTCGCTTTCGCCGGCCCGACGGGCGGCCGAAGTGCCGCCGATGGCCGGTATGCGAATGGGGTACAAGTTCGGATCCGGTGAAGGAACCCGGCGCACGATCATCGCCATCGTCTTGGCGGTGCTCGGCGCGGCGGGCATGGCCTACAGCGTGTTCGGCGACCCGGGCAGCACGATGCTCACCTTGGCGACCCTCGGAGTCGGCTCGGTCCTGATGTTCGTGGCCACGTCGATGTTCACGCCCCTGTTCTCCACGCCGTCGGCGTCGGCGCTCGGCATACCACTCGAGCACCTGCCCGGCGACAAGATCACCGGCCACATGGCCCGCCAGAATGCAGCCCGCAACAACAAGCGGACCGCTTCGACCGCCGCCGGCCTCATGATCGGCCTGGCCCTCATCGCAATGGCCAGCGTGGTCGCCACCTCGCTCAAGGAGTCATTCCGCGACGAGCTGGGCTCGACCCTGACCTCCGATTTCCTGGTCACGGCAGCCAACCAGGGGTCGTTCAGCAACCGCCTGGTCGACCAGATCGACGCGCTCCCCGAGTTCGGCGATGTGACGGCCGTGCGATACGGCAACGCCAAGGTCGCCGACTCGGAGCATCAATTCGCGGCGACCGACCTCACCCTCCTCACCGTCCTGCTCGATGTGGATGTCGTCAGCGGCGACGCCGCGGCGAGCGCCGATGCGGAGCACATCTTGATCCACTCCGATGTCGCCGAGGACGAGGCCGTGGCGGTCGGCGACCCTCTGACCGTCGAGTTCGCGGCCACCGGCCCGCAGACCTTCACCGTCGGGGCGATCTATGACAATGAGTTCCTGATCGGCGACTACATCCTCGACCTGTCCGGCTGGGATGCGAACTTCGGTGCCCGCGACGACAACGTGATCTCGGCCAAGGTGGCACCCGGATTCACCATCGACCAGGCCGATGCCGCGCTGGCGTCGATCGAAGGGGCGTTCCCGCAACTCGAATTCGAGACCCGTCCCGAGTTCCAGGATCGCGTGGAGGGCGAGCTGAACTCGCTGTTGGTCGTCATCAACGTGTTCCTCGGGCTGGCCATCGTTATCGCGCTGCTCGGTATCGCCAACACCATGGCGCTTTCGGTGCTCGAACGCACCCGGGAGATCGGCCTGATGCGGGCCATCGGCATGACCCGCCCGCAGACCCGCCGCCTGATCCGAATGGAAGCCGGTGTGGTGTCGCTCTTCGGGGCGCTGCTCGGCGTGCTGGTCGGATTGGCCTTCGGCTGGTTTGCCGTCCTGGCCATCCCCGATTCCTTCATCAGCCAGATGGTGGTGCCCTGGTCGACGTTGGTGATCTACATCGTGATCGCGACGGTGGCCGGCCTGTTCGCAGCCTCGTTCCCGGCCCGGCGAGCCGCCAAGCTCAACATCCTGGACGCGATCTCCCACATGTAGCCGGCCCATGAGCCCGCGACCGGGTCGATCCGGCTAGTCAGCGAGCGACTGCATCACCGAATCGGGGATGTCGAAGTTGCCGTGGACGTCCTGCACATCGTCGTTGTCGTCGAGCAGATCCATCAGATTCAACACGCTCTTGGCCGCGCCCGGTTCGTCGAGGGCCACGGTTTGGGTCGGCAACATGGTGAGATCGGCTGAATCGAAGGCGATGCCCTCGGCTTCGAGGGCGTCGCGCAGCCCGTTGAGATCGGTCGGTTCGCACGTGAGGCGCCAGGTGTCACCTTCGTCGGTGAGATCCTCGGCGCCATGCTCGAGGGCCAGCATCATGAGCTCGTCCTCGTCGATGCTGCGGGGCAGGTTGATGACCCCTTTGCGTTCGAACTGCCAGGCAACCGCACCGGGTTCGGCCAGCGAGCCGCCGTTCTTGGACAGGATCGATCGGATGTCGCTGCCGGTGCGGTTGCGGTTGTCGGTGAGGGCTTCGACGTACAGCGCGACGCCGTGGGGGCCGTAGCCCTCGTAGGTGATGGGCTCGTAGTTGACGCCCTCGAGCTCGCCGGTACCACGTTTGACGGCCCGCTCGATCGTGTCGAGCGGCACCGAGTTGTCGCGCGCCTTCTGGTACATCGTGCGCAGCGTGGGGTTGGCGTCGACGTCGCCGCCGCCTTGACGGGCCGCGACCTCGACCTGCTTGATCAGCTTGGCGAACAGCTTGCCCCGCTTGGCGTCGGCCGCGCCCTTCTTGTGTTTGATGGTTGCCCATTTGGAATGACCTGACACGGCGCTGATCCTACCGACTTCGTTGCCTACTTCGCAGACGGGCCGGCACCGATGTGGCCGTACCGATCGACGAGATCCGCAAGGACCTCGACATCCCGGATCCCGACTAGGCCCCGGCGACGACCTGCTCGAGGAACAACCGGTGAATGCGATCATCGCCGCTCAGCTCGGGGTGGAATGCCGCCACCAGCACCGAGCCGGACCGACACAACACCGGCAACCCCTCGTGCGACGCCAGGACCTCGACGTCAGTGCCCAGCCGGGTGATCTGAGGGGCCCGAATGAACACTGCCGGAAAGACCCCGTTGAGCCCGTCGACGGTGAGATCGGCCTCGAAGCTCTCGATCTGACGGCCGTAGGCGTTACGGCTCACGTCGATGTCGATGGCCGCGAACGAACGTTGATCGGCCCGGCCGCCCTCGATCCCGTCGGCCAGCAAGATCATGCCGGCGCAGGTGCCGAGCACGGCCAGGCCATGGTCCAAGCGTTCGGCCAATGGATCGAACAGACCGGACGATTCGAGCAGCATCGACATCGTGGTCGATTCCCCGCCCGGCATGATGAGCGCGTCGACGGTGGCGAGCTGGTCGGGGGTGCGGACCTCGGTGACGTCGACGCCGAGCCCACTCAGGGCTCGAGCGTGGGACTCGAACGCGCCCTGGAGCGCCAGGACCCCAACGGTGGGAGTGGCTACCAACCCCGGTCGGCCAACTTGACGTCGAGTTCGTCCATGCCGATACCGGTCATCGGTGCGCCGAGGCCGCGGCTGACCTTGGCCAGGATGGCGGCGTCCTCGTAGTTGGTGGTGGCCTCGACGATGGCCTTCGCCCGCGGGGCGGGGTCGGCGCTCTTGAAGATGCCCGAGCCGACGAACACCGCTTGCGCGCCGAGCTGCATCGCCATTGCGGCATCGGCGGGGGTCGCCAGGCCACCGGCGCAGAACAGCGGCACCGGAAGCTCGCCGGTCTCCGCGATCTCCTGCACCAGGGGCACCGGTGCCTGGAGCCGCTTGGCCCAATCGAACAGCTCGGCCGAGTCGGCCTGACCGATCTTGCGGATGTCGCCCAGGATCGACCGCAGGTGACGGACTGCTTCGATGACGTTGCCGGTGCCGGCTTCACCCTTGGAGCGGATCATGCAGGCCCCTTCGCTGATGCGGCGCAGAGCCTCGCCCAGGTTGGTGGCACCGCACACGAACGGCACGGTGAACGCCCACTTGTCGATGTGATGGGCCTCGTCGGCCGGCGTCAAGACTTCGGATTCGTCCACATAGTCGACGCCGAGCGATTGCAGGATCTGGGCCTCGACGAAATGTCCGATCCGAGCCTTGGCCATCACCGGAATGGTGACGGCGGCCTGAATGCCCTCGATCATCTCCGGATCGCTCATACGGGCTACGCCACCGTCAACGCGGATGTCGGCGGGTACTCGCTCCAGCGCCATGACAGCGACGGCGCCGGCATCTTCGGCGACCTTGGCCTGCTCGGCGTTGACGACATCCATGATGACGCCGCCCTTGAGCATTTCGGCCAGGCCACGCTTGACCAGCTGTGAACCGGTGTGGCGAGAGGAGGACTGTTCGGTCATGGCCTCAATCTATCGGCGCCGTTCCGGAGCGAGCCAACTATTTGCGGGGCCCGCCGCGCTGCCCGGTTGCTAGAGCTCGCGGAGGAACGTGATGCGGTCGGTCAGTGCGGGGTGCGTGGCCGTCGCGGTGCTGGCGCCCACTGCGCCGGGATCGGCGAGCCACAAATGGGCCGAATCGCTGTTCACCCCTTTGACCTCGGTGCTGCCCTCGGCCAGCGTCTCCAAGGCCTTGGTGAGCCCGGGCGGATAGCGGATGAGGAGCGCACCGCTGCGGTCGGCGTCGAAGGAGTTGGCCGAGCCCAACAGATAGTTGCGAAGCATGCGGGCCAGCCCGACGCTCGGCGCCAACCGGACCAGCTTGGCGCCCAGGGTTGCTTCGGCGACCGGTACGTCGCGTATCACCGCGAGCTGGCGCGCCAGGATGGCTTCGAGTTCGATGCGATTGGTGCACTCGAGCAAGCCGGTGGTCAACACCAGCGTCGGGGCGCCCGTCTGGGTGGCGAGCAGTGCGCTGTTGCGGCCCGGCGACGAAACGACGGCGACCTCGGGCTCGGTGAAACCGTGGGTTACCACCAGGCCCGATACCAGATTCTCGACGATCGGCTCTCCCGTCAGCGGCGTGGCGCCCCATGCCTGGAGGAGCGACTTGTCCGGCGACCGCAGCAACCACCAGGCCAGTGCCAATCCGGCGACCAGGCCGAGCAGTACGGCGAGCAACCAGGGAACGCCGGCCAGTCCGAGCACGACCAGGACCACCAACGCGAGGGCCAACGCGGGAACGGCGACAACGATGTACGGACGACTGCTCATGACTACCGCACGGTACCGGCCGATCGGGCCGGACCGTACGCCTGGACCTTTAGAACTCGACGGTGACCGGACCGCGGGAGTCGCCCTCGGTCTCGAAGTACTCGCGCTCGGTGAAGTTGAACATGCCGGCGAAAACGTTGCCGGGGAACTGCTCGATCTTGGTGTTGTACTTCAACACGGAGTCGTTGTACGCCTGCCGGGCGAAGGCGATTCGACCTTCGGTGCCGGTCAGTTCTTCCTGGAGCTCGAGGAAGTTCTGGTTGGCCTTGAGATCGGGGTAGGCCTCCGACACCGCGAAGAGCGACTTGAGGGCGCCGGTCAGCATGTTCTCCGATTGCGCTTGCTCGGCGGGTCCGCTGGCCGACTGCGCCATGTTGCGAGCCTGGATGACGGCTTCGAGGGTTTCCGACTCGTGCGCCGCGTAACCCTTCACCGTCTCGACCAGGTTGGGGATGAGGTCGTAGCGCCGCTTGAGCTGCACGTCGATCTGGGCCCACGCATTTTCGACCCGATTCCGGAGCCGGACCAATCCGTTGTACTGGGCGATGACGAACAGAACGAGCAGAACGACCACGCCGAGGACAATGAGAGTGTAAATCATGGCTGCAGTCTAGGCCGCCAAGTGGGTGTACATCTGGTGATACCGCGTGGCCAGCTTGGCCATCGCGAACTCCTCGGCCCGATGCCGGCCGGCCGCGACCAGCTTGCGGGCGTGGGCGGGGTCGTGGATCAGCGCCTCGATCCGATCGGCCAGAGCGACGGGATCGCCGGGCGGCACGAGCTGGGCATCGCGGCCGTGCTCGGCCACCGCCGCGTACCCGGGGATGTCCGACGCCACCACCGGTGTGCCCGCTGCCATGGCCTCGATCAACACGATGCCGAACGATTCGCCGTGGAGTGACGGGGCCGCGAAGACGGTGGCCCCCTTCAAGCGGGCCATCTTCTCGCCCTCGCTGATCCGGCCCAGCCACTCGATACGAGGGTCGCCCACGGTGGCGCCGCGCAACTCGGCGGTCTGTGGACCATCGCTGGCGATCCACAACCGAACATTCTCGGGCAACGACGCCATCGCGGCCAACAACACCGACAGGCCCTTGCGCTCCTCATGACGACCGACGAAGAAGACGGTCGGTCCGTCGGTCGGGTAGGGCGCGACCGATGCATAGTGTCCCGTCTCGACCCCATTGAACAGAATCGTGTACTCGCCGCCCATCGCATCCTTGGCCATCTTTTCGGCGTTGGCCGAAACCGCAACGGCGATGTCGATGTGGGTGCGGGCCCACCGACACAGCGGGTTCAGAAGGTCGTAGGCCCGGCTGCCCCCGGCGGCGTGGAAGGTGCCGACGATCGGCACCGGATGCCAGCACAGGCTGAACAGACAAGGACCGGGCGAGAGCGGCTCGTGCAGGTGGAGCACGTCGAAGCGGTGCTGGCGCTGAGCTCGGTACATCCGCATCTGCGCCGAGGGGTCGGGCGCGATCGGCGCCACCGATCCGTTGGCCGCGGTGGGGATGCTGTTGCCCAACGGGATCACGCCGGGCTCCGGCGGCGGACCGTCACATGGCCCGAGCACCCGGGCATCGACACCCTGAAGCCGCAACTCCCGGGCCAGGCTCAGGATCTGGCCCTGCACCCCGCCGGGCAGCGTCAGGCTGTATGGACTGATGATCCCGACCCGCATCGA
>JABDJW010000301.1 GCA_013002375.1 Acidimicrobiales bacterium
GGTGCGGGGCTCGCGCACCGCGCCCTCGGCCCGCACGATGTCGACATCGGCCATCCACGAATCGGGTATGAACGACAGGTGGTCGGCGACGACGTGCAGCTTGCTGGCGGCATCGGACCGGCGACCGGCCCGGTCGAGCGCGTCCAGGAACACCGGCACGAGCTCGTCGGCTCGGTCAGCGACGATGCAACACGTGTTGAGGGTGTTGCAGACCTTCCGGTCGAGTGAGTTGAACACGACCGCCTCGAACCGCTCGGCATCGGCGTCGGGGCCGGCCACGATCCAGGCCCCACCGGTGCCGTGCAGGCTCACCGGGATTCCGGCCTGACGGGCGACCGCGCCCAGCTGAGCCACCGCGTCGCCCGATCCCCGGGCGACCGCCAGCGCGAGCCGGGAATCGCTGAACATCGACCACCCGGCGGCGTGGGCTGCGCTGGCCACCAAGCTCACCGCGCCGATCGGAAGCCCGGCGACGCGCAACGCCGGTTCGAGCGCGTGTTCGACGATCGCCTCGGCGGTGCCAAGCGCGTCGGAACCGATGCGAAACACGACGGTGTTGCCCGAGCGCAGCACGCCGGTGGCGTCGGCGAACACGTTGGGGCGACCTTCGAACACGAAGCCGACGACGCCGAGGCCCGCCTGCACCTGATCGACCGTCCAACCCTCGTGCTCGATCGTCTCGATCACGGCACCCCGGGTGCTGGTCGCGCTCGCCCACCCGCGGAGACCGTCCACCATGCCGGCCCGCATCTCGGGCGAGAGCACGAGTCGGGTCGTGGACCGACCCCGGGCCTTGGCCGCAACGACATCGGCTTGGTTCGCGGCCGCAATCGGCGCGAAGGCATCGTCGTCGGCCAGCCGGTCGGCAAAGGCGTGGTAGAACGCGGTGATCGCCTCTTCGGTGATCGAGCCCATCGCGGCAAACGCCTCAGCGGCCCGGCTCACCGCATCGGTGGCGACCGTGAAGTCGGCCGCCGGGAGGTGCAACAACGCGCCCGTGTCCTGCACGACGATCAACCGGTCGCCGGCGCAGAACGCATCGGCCAACTCCTGCGGCACCGTGGTGACTTGATCGCCGCCATACACGATCGGCATCCCCGCGGTGAGCTCGGTCAACGGTGCACCCATTGCTTCAGCCTACGGCTCGTGATGTCCTATCGCCGAGTAGATTTCTGGTCATGACTTCTCCAATGACCCCGCGGGCGATGGCTGTTGCCGAGGGGTACGGACTCGACCCGGACAACCCCGGCCCCGACCACATCGGCTGGCCCGACCTCCTCGACCGGTTGAGCCGCGAACGCAACTGGTGGGTGGCCACGGTGCGGCCCGACGGACGCCCCCATGTCGTTCCCGTCTGGGGGCTCGTACGCGATGGTCGCCCCATCTTCTCGTCATCACCGCGGGCCCGAAAGGCGGCCAACATGGCGCACAACCCCAACATCGTCGTACACCTCGAGAGCGGCGACGACGTCGGCATCTTCGAGGGGCGGGTCACCAAGATCGAGGTGGCTGATCTGCCCGACGGCTACGCCGAGGGCTACAGCGCGAAGTACGACTTCGAGTTCGATCCCACCGAGTCGACCGAGGACTTCGGCTTGTACGAAGTCACGATCACCCGCGCCATGGCGTGGAACGAGGCCGAATTCGTCGACACCGTGGTCGTGTTCGACGCCTGACCGGCCAGGAATCTTCGTGGAGTTGACCACCGTTGCGGTGGTCAACTCCACAAGAATCCTCGGTGCTACTCGCCGCCCTTCGTGACCGCGACGTCGATCTTGGTGAAACCGTCGCCGTTCACGTCGAGGCCGGCCGCCTCGAGATTGGCGATTGCTTCCGATGCGATGTCGGTACGGAAGGCACCGTCGGTCGGCGCGGCGGACAGGATGCCTTCGTCGGTCGCGATCTTCACCGTCTGATCCCACAGCGCCGTGTCCATGAGGCCGACGCCGGTCGGCGACGGCCAGATCAGGGCGTTGATCTCGTTCATCATCCAGGCCTGGTGACCGGGGCCACCGAACGGCGGCTCGGCGGCGAGGATGATGTCGACACACTCCTGCTGATTGTCCCGGCAGTGGATCCAGCCTCGCAGTGAGGCTTCGACGAACTTCACGGCCGTGTCACGGTAGGCGGCATCGTCGTCGAGCTTGTCGGCGTCGGCCCAGATGGCATCCTGCAGCATCGCGGTACCGACGTCGTTCCAGTCGATGATGCTCAGATCCTCCGGCTGGTAGAGCTCCCCGGTGTCAGGGTTTTCGGTCTCGAGCACCATGGCGTATTCGTTGTAGATCATCGCCTGGGCGGCATCGATGTCGCCGTTGATGAGCGCGGTCATGTTGAAGTCCTGCTGTATCAGCGTGACGTCGCTCGACGGATCGAGGCCGCTCGACCGAAGACCGGCAAACAGCTCGAACTCGTTCCCGAAGCCCCAGTTGCCGACGTTCTTGCCTTCGAGGTCGGCCGGGCTGGTGATACCGGAATCGGCGAAGCTCACCTGCAGGGTGCCGCTGCGCTGAAACACTTGGGCGATGTTCGTGATGTTCAGCCCTTCCTCGCGCGGTACCAACCCCCGAGGCACCCACGAGATGGCGAAGTCGGCGGCACCGGAGTCGAGCACGGTGGCCGGCACGATGTCGACACCACCATCGATGATGGTCACGTCGAGGCCGACGTCTTCGTAGAAGCCCAGGTCTCGGGCCGCGAAGTAACCGGCGAACTGGCTCTGCGGCACCCACTGCAGTTGCAGCGAGACCGGCGTGAGCTCGTCGCCGCCGCCCCCTTCGGTGGTCGAGACGCCTTCCGTGGTGTCACTGCCCGATGACCCATCCGATGTCGATGGCGCCTCGGTGCCCTCGCTTCCTCCGTCGTCGTCGTCATCGCTGCCACACGCCGCGGCCAAGGCCGCGAACGTGAGCAGGACGGCGAGGAGCCTCCAGATCTTGCTTCGTACACGCATTGCTTTCCCCTCCTGGGTTGGTGATTCCGCGCCAACGGCCCGGATCTGCTTTACACGCTCTCACTTCGAATGGTGCTGTGCCAGGGCATGGCCAGACGCTCGGACACGACGGCCAGACCGTACAAGATGCTGCCGAGGATCGTGCCGGCCAGCACCGCGGCCCACGCGTCGGCATACCGGGTGAGGCCTGCCGATTGCGTGATCATCGGCCCCAGGGCGTCCTGGCGGCCGCCGAAGTACTCGGCCACGATCGCGCCGATCACGGCCAGCGACGAGGCCAGCTTCAACGCGGTGAAGAACAGCGGCATCGCGGTGGGTATCCGGACCTCGCGCATGATCTGGCGTTTGCTGGCCGCATAGGACTCCATCAGCTCGACCTGGCTCGGGTCGGCCAGCGAGAGTCCTTTCACCGTGTTGATGAACACCGGGAAGAAGACCAGCAACACCACGATGATCTGGTTCGACCGGCTCGAAGTGAGCCCGAACCAGTTGTTGAGGATCGGCGCCAGGGCGATGATCGGGATGGCGTTGATCGCGACGGTCAGGGGCGTGATCGCTTCTCGGGCGGTGCGGTATCGCGTCACCAACAGCGCGGCCAGAACCGCCAGCACGACGCCGGCCACCAACCCGCTGATGATGACCCAGCCGGTGATCTTGGTGGCGGCCCAGATCTCGGTACGGTTCTCGATCGCGGCGTCGAGAATCTCGGTCGGCGCCGGCAGCACGAAGCCGTCGGGAGACAGCAGCGCGAGCAAGCCCTGCCACAAACCGATCAACACGACGCCGACGACGAGCGGCGGCGGCAGCTGGGCCAGCCGCCTCATGGGCCCACCGCCCGCAACGCCTTGCGCACCTGGGTGACTGCGGCGTGGAACTCGTCGGCGTCGCGGGTGAACTCGTCGCGGCCGCCGAGATCGATGTCGATCATCTGCGAGATTCGGCCGGGCCGCGGCGACATCACGACGACGCGGGTCGACAGATAGACGGCCTCGGGCACCGAGTGGGTGACGAACACCACGGTGGTCGACGTGTCGTGCCAGATGCGCAGCAGTTCGTCCTGCACGTGTTCGCGGGTCATCTCGTCGAGGGCACCGAACGGTTCGTCCATCAGTAACAGCGACGGCTTGAACGACAGGGCCCGGGCGATGGCAACCCGCTGCTGCATACCGCCGGAGAGCTCGGCCGGGTGGTGATGACCAAACCCGCCGAGTTGCACCAGCTCGAGCATTTCCTTCGACCGGGCCGATCGGTCACCCCGACTCCAGCCCATGAGTTCGAGGGGCAGCTCGATGTTCTTGGCCACGTTCCGCCAGTCGAAGAGCCCAGCCTTCTGGAATGCCATCCCGTAGTCCTGATCGAGCCGGGCCTGTTCGGCCGACTTGCCGTTGACCTGGATCGAGCCTTCGGTGGGCTCGGTGAGTGATGCGATCAGCCGCAGCAGCGTGCTCTTGCCACAACCCGAGGGGCCGATGAGGGTCACGAATTCTTCGGGCTCGATGGTGAGATCGATGTCGTCGAGCGCGGCGACCTGGTTGCTCTTCCCCTGGTTGAACACCTTGGTGACATTGCTGACCTGTACTGCGGTGGTTTGGGTCGCCGTCATGTCAGATGGCCTCTCGGTGTTGTTGGCCGAGCACCATGCGCTCGGCGGCCACCACGAACAAGAACACCGCGATGCCCAGGACCGCGGCGCCGATCACGCTGGCGTACAGCCGGTCGGGGCCGGTGGTGTAGTTGAAGGCCTCGTTCAGCAAACGACGGCCGAGACCACCGCTCACGCCGGCCGAGATCTCCCCCACGATCGCACCGACGATGCTCGCGGTCGCAGCGATCTTGAACGCGGCGAACAGGTACGGCACGGCGGCGGGGAGCCGCAGCCGCCACATGGTCTGGCTCCAACTCGCGGCGTAGGACTCCATCAGTTCGAGATCGGCCGGAGCCGGCGACTTGAGGCCCCGCAGACCGTTGATCGCGACCGGGAAGAAGGTCAGGTAGGTGGCGATGATCGACACCGACATCCAGTCCTGCCAGTCCCAGGGCAGGAAATCGAAGTTGGTGCGGCCCCAGATCACGATGATCGGCGCGATGGCGATGAGCGGCACGGTCTGACTGGCGATGATGTATGGCACCACGCCCCGGTCGAGCCACCTCGAACGGACGAGCACCATGGCCAGGGCCAAGCCGATGATGACGCCGGCGACGAAGCCAACGGCCGCCTCGCGCAGGGTGAACAGACCTTCGCCCAACAGGATGCGGGCGTAGGTCTGGGTC
>JABDJW010000306.1 GCA_013002375.1 Acidimicrobiales bacterium
CCGATGCGCGAGATGCTCGAAGGCTGCACCGCCATCCACGTCAACAAGTACGGCACCAGCCAGGTGAGCGAACACCCGGTCGTGCGGGTGCATCCGGTGACCGGCCGCAAGAGCCTGTACGTCAACCGTATTTTCACCAGCCACATACGCCAGCTCTCCCGCCCGGAATCGGAGAACCTGCTGCGCTTCCTCTACCGCTGGTGCGAACAGTCGAAGTTCTCGGTTCGCTACCGCTGGAGCGCCGGCGATGTCGGCATGTGGGACAACCGGTGCACCCTGCATCAGGCCGTCAACGACTGGCAGGGCCGTCGGGTGATCCAGCGCATCACGGTGCTGGGCGACAAGCCGACCGGCGTCGGCGAACCTCGTTGGGACAAGTACGACCACAAGTTCAACGGCGCCTCGGACTTCTATGACATGCAATACCCGTTCTGATCCCGCATCGGCTCAGACCCCGAGGATGGACGCGGCGTTGGTGCGGAGGAACCGGGGCCAGACCTCCTCGCGAAACCCAACGGCGGCCAACTCATCGAAGATGCGGGTGAGATCGAGGGCGTAGGGGTAGTAGCCGCCGTACAGCACCTTGCCCGCGCCCCGGGTGTTGGCGTAGTCGACGATCGCGTCCGGGTAGTGCTTCGGCGAGAAGGCCGACATCGAGTAGTAGAGGTTCGGCCACTTCAGCATGAGCTTCACCGCCAGGTCTTCCCAGGGCTCTGCGCCGTGGCGCATCACGACCACGAGTTCCGGGAAGTCGTAGCAGACCCGATCGAGTCGCTCGACCTCCTGCGGTCCCAACGGTACCCGGGGCCCCGGGACGCCGCAGGTGACGAAAACCGGCAGCCCCAGCTCGACACAGGTCGCATAGACCGCGTACGCCGCGGCCTCGCCGATACCGACCGCGGGCTGCCCGCCGGCCGGAAACATGGTGACCGCACGGATGCCGCGCGCTGCGTGGTCACCCCGGATCCGGCGCACCGCCTCCATCACCCCGGCACCCGGGTCGACATGAGTCGACAGCACGAACCGGTCAGGGTGGGCGGCCGCGGCCTCGGCAGAATGCGGCTCGGTCAGGCTCAACATCGCAACCGCTACGCCGTTCGCGTCCATCGCTCCCAAGGCGGTACCGATCGGCCCATGGGCCGGGTCGCCCTCGGGCACCTCGGTGAACATGTAGTCGGCCACGTGGCGTGATCCGCCTTGCCCCGCCTTCACCTGGGGCGGCACATAGTGCGACCCTCCCTCGCGGGGTAGGCCCAACATGGTGTCGATCGCGTCGAAGGCCCGGGGATCGATGCTCACCCGCCGAACGGTAGTTTGCTCGCGCGGGCCAGCGGTAGCCGGCTCGCGTCGCGGCGATCTGGACGGACTACGTCGCCGCGACCTGGAGCACGGTGATGCCGGATCCCGTCGCTTCGTGTTCGATCGCGCCAGGCACATGGTTGGCGACGGCGTGCGCCCGCTCGGGCCCTCCCCCGTCGACCAGCACCACCGAGCCGGGGTGGATCCGGGAGGCTGCGGCCCCCACGACGGCGTCGACGTCGACACCGGGCCCGAGCCACAGCACGGCGAGATGGGAACCGACACCGGCAATCTGCGAACCCGGATCATCGCCCTCGAGCACATTGACCCGCTCGTCGGCCAGTTCGTAGTGCGCAAACGTGTCGAGCGATCGCGGGTTGCTGACGAACACCGAAGCGGAATCGTTGCGAAGGCCGTCGAGCAACGCCCGCAGGTAGACCTCGCGACCGTCGGAGATTCCGATCGCGGCGATGTCGCCTTGGGTTGCGCGGTAGGCGGCTCGGACGGCGGCATCGACCACGGCCAGGCTGTTGGCGTCGGCCCCCTGGTCGGCCAGCGCGACTCGCATCGCACGCAGGTAGCGACCGTTGGCCTCGTCGATCCACTCGCCGTGCATCCGCAGATAGTTGTGATTGAACACGGTCTCGCCGATACGGATCTTCTCCGACAACTCGAGTAGCTCGGCGCGACCTTCGTTGCTTTCGAGCCGATCGAGCATGGCCTCGATCTCGGGATGTTCGGCCAGGTAATCATGTTCGGCCGCGATGGCCAACCCGTAGTACAGCGGAATGATGACCTGCCGTATGGGCCGGTCGTGCTCGGCGACGAAATCGTCCAGCGCGGTGCGCACACCGTTGCGTTCCCCACCCTCGAGCGCGGCGTTGGCCAGCGTGGTGTTCATACCGCCCTCGTCGAGCAGCTTCTTGCGATTGGGCGCCATACCCTTCACCGCGTACGGCTGGCGGAATTCCTCGGGGATCTGCTCCGGGGCGTAGTACAGATCGCGACGCCCGTACGGCCAGCCCACGTCATGCATGACCAACAGTGGCAGTGGTTGCTCGGCCTGGCGCGCCCCGGCCGCCAGTTGCTTGAGTTCGTTGTAGACGGTGTACCAGTTGTGATCACCGTCGATGAGCGCGACATCGAACGCCCCCGCGGTCGGTAGCACGTCGAGGCTGAGGGCACGGTGGAAGATGTACTGGCCGGGAAACTCGGCCTCGTGCTCGGCCGGGTCGAACTCCGGCACCGGATCGATCACGTGCAGCTCGGCGTCGGCCCCGAGTGATTCGAGCATCAACGCGGTGGTCTCACCCCGCAGCGCACCGATCTCGACGATGCGTTTGGCTTTCGAGGCCAAAACCAACGGGCTGACAACAGGGTCCCAAAACGGAAACATGCCGACAGTGTGCAGCGCTTCGCGGCGAGCGTCCAACCCGCTACCGTCCGTGGTCTAGAGCGGCTGGCCACCGAAGCGTTCGTAGAGGACCCGGGCCGGCCGGCAGATCTCGATCACCCGCTCGCGGACCCTTTCATCGACGACCTCACGATCCGAGGCTCGCGCCGGACTGGTGTTGAGCACCGGCAGGTCGAACGGCGTTCCCGTGATCGACTCGATCGATGCCTTGAACGGCTCCATGTCTTCGAGGATCCCTACCGCTGCGAACCGCTCGAGATTGCGGGTAGCGAGGTCGACGTCGGCTTGGGTCGGCACGTGGTGCATGCCCTGCCCGGTACCGCGGAAGGCGGCGACGAAGAAGGCCGCGTGGACCTGGCTGCGCCGGGTGGCGGAACCATCGGGTTCGAACAAGAAGGCCTCGAGTTCTTCCGTGACCTTGCCGTAGTCGTTGTCCTTGAACCGGTTGTAGAAGTACAGCGACAGCAACCGTTCCTCGGGTTCGCGCAGCACCGTGATCATCTTCCACCGGTCGTGGAACTCGCCGTGGAAATCGTCGGTGTACCGGAAATGGCCCATCACCAGCCGCACGTGGTTCGTTTGCAGGCAGTAGTGAAGCTGTTGGTCCCGGAACCGCCAGTTCGGAACATCGAATCTCTCGGCGGTGCGGGTGGCGGCGTCACCCTCCAGATCGAAGACCTGGCCGTGTTCCCCGAGCGGCACCGACTTGCGCAGCGCAGCCTTCACCGACGTGCCGCCGCACTTCGTCAGGTGCAAGAAGTAGATCCGCGGGTTCTTCACGAGGCGACTCTCCAGGAATCGAGGCTGCGGCCGAGCATCTCCTCGACGTACGCGACGTCGTCGGCGTAGAGGTCGGAAAGTTGGCGGATCGTTGCTTCGGAAACGGTCAGCGACGCCGCGTTTCCGGTGCGTTCCTGCAATTCTTCGCGACTATTCGACACTTTGTGGACCATTCGCCATTGACTCTTGGGCATACGGTTGGGATCGAGCTGGAGATCGGACAGCACCCGCTCGAACAAAGCTGGGGGGTCGGCTTCCAGATCGTCGAAAAGGTAGACGCGCACCCGGCTCGGGGCAATCAGGGATCGCCAGTGCTCGAGATGGCGACGATAGAACCCGAGGTCGATGATGCCCAATTCGGGATCGGCATCGAACAGGTCGTCGCCGGTGTCGATCCGGCCCATGGTGAGGTGGTGTTGCGCGCCGGCCAGGGCGCGGTCGATCGGGTTCCGCAGCATGACGAGAACCACGACCTCATCGCCCAAGGTTCGGCCCAGGGCGGCGGCGGCGTCAACGCCGTCTTGCGGCGAGTAGGCGCTGGCCGGGTCGCGGTGCCAGAGATAGTTCGTGGTGCTCTCGCCCCAGTAGGCGACGTCGTCGGAGACGTTCTCGACTTCGTCTCCGATCGCGAAGTGGGCCCGATAGTCGCGACGGGCTTCGGGCGTGTCCCAGCCCGGCTGACCCCAGTAGAAGAGCTCCTTTGGGCTCGACATGAACACCTGCGGGTGCCGCTTGAGCGTGAAGTGCAGCCACGTGGTTCCGCCCTTCTGCGTTCCGGGAACGATGAGATTCGGCCACCGAGGTTCGTTTCGAGCACCGGTCACGGCGCTTCGCTTCGACAGCTGAGCGCTTCTGGCAACCCGTCGATCAGGGAGAACATCGTCTTGACTCGCGTCGACCAGGCAAAATCGGAGATGTCGATCGCGGCGGGGTCGGGCCGTTCGGCGGCCAGGGCATCCTTGATGCGATCGATGAACGAGCCGACGTCGTGCCCGATGGCCACGTGGTCGGACATGCCGATCGCGGTCGGGTGGGCCGTCGAGACAACGGGAATGCCCATCGCCACCATGTTGTACAGCTTGAGGGGATCCATGCGGGTGCTCTGGTCGGAGAGCACGTGCGGAATGATGCCGACGTCGAAGGTGGTCATCAGCGAGCGGGCCTGGTCGTAGGGCAAGATGCCGGTGAGCCGCACATTCTCGCATCGCTGAGCAACCCCGTGGGCCTCGATGTGCGGAGGTGCTTCACCCACCAACACGATCTGCCAATCGGGCCGCTGTTTGGCAATGCCCTCGATCAGCTTCCAGTCGACTCGATCGCGCATGTTCCCGACGTAGCCCAGAAGCGGCGATTTCAACCGGGGCCCGGGCAGCTCGACCGGCTCGATGCTCTCGGGGCGCGGTTCGGCGCCGTTGGGTATGACGGTAATCGCCTTGCCAAACGACTGGAAGGCCGCGGCATTGGTCGGCGAATT
>JABDJW010000315.1 GCA_013002375.1 Acidimicrobiales bacterium
ACGGCATGCGAGCGGTCTTCTGGGAAGCGGTTCGCCGCAACCTAGGCACGAATGAGGAAAGGGAGTGGACTTCGGTCCACTCCCTTTCTGGTTTTCCCGCTTTGTTTTGCACTCGACGATTCGTCGCGTTGCTTCACCAACAATCTACGGGGCGGCATAGAGGGGTCAGGTCTACGTTGGATGTTGCGTGAGCGCTGCGGGACTGTCGGTCGATCGCAACGTGCAACATAGACCTGACCCCGGGGAGTGGCTGGGGCCGACACCGCCGCAGGCAAAGGCCAAATGGCTGGGGTCGCAACGTGCAACGTAGACCTGAACCCGGGGAGTGGCTGGGGCCGACACCGCCGCAGGCAAAGGCCAAGTGGCTGGGGTCGCAACGTGCAACGTAGACCTGAACCCAGGGAGTGGCTGGGGCCGACACCGCCGCAGGCAAGGGCCAAGTGGCTGGGGTCGCGGAGTCCAACGTAGACCTGACCCCACGTCAACGTGTCCCAGGGCCTGGGTAGAGTCGCAACTATGAGTGCGTTCAAGGTGGAGTCGGAGTTCGAGCCGGCCGGCGATCAACCGAAGGCCATCGAGGCGCTGGCCGAAGGGCTCGAGCGGGGCGACCGCTTTCAGACGCTGCTGGGTATCACCGGCTCGGGCAAGAGCGCCACGATGGCCTGGACGATCGAGAAGGTGCAACGGCCGACGCTGGTCATCGCCCCCAACAAGTCCCTGGCCGCCCAGCTGGCCAACGAGCTGCGGGAGTTCTTCCCCAACAACGCGGTCGAGTACTTCGTGTCGTACTACGACTACTACCAACCCGAGGCCTACATGCCGTCCTCGGACACCTTCATCGAGAAGGACAGCTCGGTCAACGACGAGATCGACCGCCTGCGTCACTCGGCGACGTCGTCGCTGCTGACCCGCCGCGACACGATCGTGGTCGCCTCGGTGTCGTGTATCTACGGTCTCGGCGCGCCCGAGGAATACGAGGGCCAGATGCTGCGCCTGCAGACGGGCGTCGAATTCGATCAGCGGGCCATTCTGCGCCAGCTCATCGACATGCAATACGAACGCAACGACCTGCAGCTGAAGCGGGGCACGTTTCGGGTCCGGGGCGACACGATCGAAATCCACCCCGCTTACGAGGAATCGGTCGTTCGGGTCGAGATGTTCGGCGACGACATCGAACAGATCACCACCGTCGATCCCATCACCGGCGAGCGTATCGAGACACATGACGCTCTCGTCATCTTCGCGGCCACCCACTACGTCGCGAGCGAGGAGAAGCTGGCGCTCGCCATTCGCGGCATCGAGGACGAGCTCCAGAAGCGGCTGAAGTCATTCGAGGACGACGGCAAGCTGCTCGAAGCCCAGCGGCTCCGCATGCGAACCCAGTACGACCTCGAGATGATGCAGGAGGTCGGCTACTGCAACGGCATCGAGAACTACTCGATGCACCTCGATGGGCGCAGCCATGGCGAGGCGCCGTTCACGTTGCTCGACTACTTCCCCGACGACTTCGTCGTGGTGCTCGACGAATCGCACGTGGCGGTGCCGCAGCTCCACGGCCAATACGCCGGTGACCGCAGCCGCAAGGACACCCTGATCGAACACGGCTTCCGGCTGCCGTCCGCCGCCGACAACCGGCCGCTGCAGTTCGAGGAGTTCATGGAGCGGGTCGGTCAGGTGGTCTTCTTGTCGGCCACGCCCGGCTCGTTCGAAATGGAGCAGAGCGCGCAGGTCGTCGAGCAGATCGTCCGCCCGACCGGGCTGATCGATCCCGAGGTCATCGTCAAGCCGACCAAGGGCCAGATCGACGACCTACTCGAACTCATCAACGATCGCGTCGCCAGCGACGCCCGCGTGCTCGTCACCACGCTGACCAAGAAGATGGCCGAAGACCTCACCGACTATCTGCTCGAACTGGGCGTGAAGGTCCGGTATCTGCACAGCGAGGTCGACACGGTGCAGCGGATCGAAATCCTGCGCGATCTGCGCCTCGGCGAGTTCGACGTGCTGGTCGGTATCAACCTGCTGCGCGAGGGTCTCGACCTTCCCGAAGTCTCGCTGGTCGCCATCCTCGATGCCGACAAGGAAGGGTTCCTCCGTAGCGAGACGTCGCTGGTGCAGACCATCGGCCGGGCGGCCCGAAACGTCGACGGCCAGGTCGTGATGTACGCCGACAAGGTCACCGACTCGATGCAGCGAGCCATCAGCGAAACCATGCGGCGGCGCAAGCTCCAGCAGGCCTACAACGAAGAGCACGGCATCGACCCGCAGACGGTCCGCAAGGCGGTCACCGACATCTTGGCCTACCTCCGGCCGAACGAAACGGCGCCGGTGCCGGGGGAGGGCCGCCGCAAGATGACTGCGGTGCAGAAGAAGGCCCTCGAGGATCTGAGCGATCTGCCGGCCGACGAGCTCGAACGGCTGATTCGCACCCTGACCGAGGAAATGAACGAAGCCGCCGCCGATCTGCAGTTCGAGTACGCAGCCCGGCTCCGCGACGAGATCAAAGAACTCAAGCGAGAACTACGCGACATGCTCTGATCCCTGCCGATAGGTGGGGATGACCGCCGTTGTCGATCGGCCCGATCGCGCCTCTGAGGCCGAACCGGACCAGCGAACCAGAACGCCGTCGTGGCTGCGGTCGTTGTGGTTGCACGCGTTCGGGCTGCTGGTCGTTCTCGTTGCCCTCCTGCCGCTGATCGGCGCCGATTCGGTGTTCTCGGCCGACGAGGGCGCGGCCATGATCCAGGTCGACGTGCTCGATCGGACCGGGCGATGGTCAGAAGCCAGCCCCTTTCCCTTGGTCGATCCCCAGGGCGAACGATTTGGCGTGCACCTGTCGCACCAACTCGATGACGGCACCTTCACCTACTTCGGCCGTCGGCCGGCGTACACGCTTGCGCTGCTCGCCGCGGCCCAGCTCGGGCTCGGCTTGGCCGGCGCTGTCGGCCTGTCGATCCTGGGCACGGTTGCGGCCGCCTCGGCCGCTGCTCACCTCACCCGTCATTGGCGCCCCAATCTCGACTGGGTGGTGCTGTGGGTCACCGGGTTGCTCAGCCCGTTGGCCTTCAACAGCTACTGGGTGATCGCCCATGCGCTCGCCGCGGGTGCCGTCGGGTGGGCCTTGGTGTTTCTGTTCGGCCGACGAGACCGCGACCCGAGCCGGCGAGCGACCCTTGCTGGCGGCGTCCTGTTGTTGGCGGCCGGAATGGTCCGCAGCGAGGCTGTGCTGTTCGCTATCGCGCTGGCGGTTGCGTTCCTCGTCGTCGATCTCGGCCTGGAGCGCACGCCGCGGCCCCGCTTCGTGATCGCCGGGTTGGCCGCTGCGGGCGGGCTACTTCTGAACCGCCTGCTCGCATCGACTCTCGTCGGCACGATCGTGGGCGGTGCAAGCGGTATTCCCTCGACGGAGTCGTTCGGGTTCTTCGACGGCCGGGTGAACGCCTTGAAGGCAACGGTGCTCCGGGTTTCGCCCGGAGGCTCGCAGCCCATCGACTTCTTGTTGGTGCTGGGAATTGCAGTCGCGGCCATCGGCGTGGTCGCCAATCGTCGAGAGCCCAACGCTCGGCTGTTTGGCCGTCTGGCCGTCGTCGGAGCGTCTTTGGCCGCGGCGCGATTCGCGCTCGACCGGGAGACGGTGGTTCCGGGACTGGCGATGGCCTTCCCGCTGCTGCCGATCGGTGTCGTGGCGCTTCGGCCGCGGCACGTTGCCAAACCCGTCGGTCGCATCGTGGCCCTCACGTCGATCTTGTTCGCCGGTGCCGTTCTGCTGACGCAGTACGACCAAGGCGGTACGGCTGAGTTCGGCGGGCGGTATTTCGCCGTGATGCTTCCGGCCCTCGTACCCGTGCTGGTCGTCGCCCTTGCCGACGTTGGGTCGGCCGCACCAGTCGACGCCCGGGTCGCCTGGCGCGTCGGGGTGGGCGTCATGGCGGCGGCCACGGTGTCGATGGGTTTGTTCGGTCTTCACGCGTCGAAGGCCCGGGTGAGCCAGTTGGTTGCTGCCGAGCGGAGCGCGGTGCAAACCGTGATGGCGGAGACCGGCGAGCCGGCCGTCGTGCTCAGCACCGTCAACGCGGTGAGTCGATGGTCGTGGGATCTGTATGCCGACACCCGGTGGCTCATCGTCGCCGAAGAGGATTTGGCTGCGACGGCGACGAGCCTCGATCGCGCCGGTGTCTCGAAGTTCGTCGTCGTGGGGTGGGGGATCGACCCCGATGTCACCGAGACGCTCGGGGCATTCGAACGGTCCGACCGGACGGTGGCGTGGGCGGGGAGTCCGTGGAGCGTGAGCATCTATGCGGGCGGCGCGGCATGACCGCCGCAGTGATCGCCCCCTCGTGCGAGGCCGCGACGCCAACACCATTGCGTGGTCTCTGGAAGCACGGGCTGATCTTCCTGTTGCTGTTGGCTGCGGTGATGGCCACAATCGACTTCGACAGCTCGGTCACGTCCGACGATGGTGCCTATGGCTGGCAGGTTCACGCCCTCGAGGACGGCACCTGGCCCCTGGAACGCACGTTGCCGGTCGTTGCCGGCGAGAACGAGGGCATCATCAACGGTTCGGTCGGACCCGACGGACCTTGGGCCTATACCCGCCATCCCGGCTACGTCCTTGCGCAACGGGCGTTGGCCGACGTCTTCGGCTTCGTTCTCGGCATGCATTTGCTTTCGCTGGTGGCGCTGGTGTCGCTGCCGTTCGTCGTGGCGGCCGTCGCGGCTCGCGTGGACCCCGAGATGACGGTGCCGGCCTTTTGGCTGGCTGCGGTCTCGCCGGTGATGGTCAACGGCAGCGGGCTGTGGGCCCATGCGCCCGCCGCGGTTCTCGCCGGCGTCTCGCTCGGCGCCGCAATTCGGCTGGTGCAGCGACCCGGGCTCGGGGCCAGCGCAGTGCTGGCCGTGAGCCTGGTCGGTGGGGTGTTGGTGCGCAGCGAAGCGGTGCTCTGGGCCGGAGCCATCACCCTGGCCATCGTGGTGGTCGCTCGCGATCTCCCGCGATTGCTGTACGCCTCCAGCGCGTTGGTCGCCTCGGCGGTCGCTGTCGTTGTCGAGCGTCGGATCGCGGCCGATCTGGTCGCCGACGCGCTGCCGATCCCGGCGGCCAGCGATGTCCCGACGCGGCCTTCCTTCCTGGCCGGACGGATTCCGGCTGCCTGGCACGAGCTGTTCTCGGGCACCCTGGGCGGGGGAGGGCTCGCCGGTTCGCTGGCGCTGATCGGGCTGGTGCTGCTGGTGGCGGGCGCAGTTCGCTGTCGCCGCGCCCGGTTTGCCGACGCTCGGGTCTTGCTGGTCGCCGGTCTGGCTGCCTATGGCGCTCGCCTCCTTGTCCTCGATGGCGATTTGATCACCGGCATCGTCACCGCCTGGCCGGCCGTGGTCGTTGCGCTGATCGCAGTGCCGGTGCGACTGGGCCCTCCGTTGCAGGTTGCGGCGACGAGCGCGTCCATATTCACGTTGGCGGTGCTGGCGACGCAATACTCGTCGGGCAGCGGCGACGGATGGGGCGGGCGATACCTGAGCAACGCGGTACCGGCCCTCTGCCTGTTGACGGCCGCTGCCGTACTCGCTGCACCTCGCGACCGATTCATGCGAGGGGTGGCCGTTGGGCTCCTGGTGCTACCGCTTGCTTCCGGCCTTCTGGGCGCACACCAGCGACGCACACTGCATGAAGACTCCATCGACTACGTGTTGCAGCTGCAGACCGACGTGGTGGTGACGGAGGTGCCGGCGCTGCCTCGGCTGGCGTGGGCTGATGCCGGGGCTGCGGAGTGGTACCGCAGCACTCCGGACCGGCTCGCGCCATTCCTCGTCGAGCTGGCCGAAGCCGATGTCGACCGGATCACCGTGCAGGGGTTCCCCGATCGGGAACTCGGTCTCGCGGGATACGAGCTGGTCTATGTCGACGCCGGTCTGCGCCAGCTCGTGGTCCAGCGCTAACTCCCCGCAGTGATCTGCCGACGGAGGCCCATGACTGCGCCCACTTCCACTCCTGCTCGCAACGCGGGGGACTCCCTGGTCCGAAATTGTCCGATGTGCGGCCAGGACACGCCGACGACCGAGCGCAGCGTCGATGGATGGGAATTGGGGGTCTGCACCGGTTGTGATTTCCTGTATGTGCCGAGGATCCGCGCCAACACCGCATCCGAGCAAGTCATCGACCCGGACTTCGTTCCGGTCCAGCGGGCCCGCCATCGGCAGATTCATCGACTTCTGCAGACACTGCTGCCATCGGGTGGCACCGTGGTGGACGTCGGCGCCGGATTCGGCGCGCTCGGGCGAGAGTGCCTCGATGCTGGTCACTTCTCGTATGTCGGATTCGAGCCGGCAGCATCGATCGTGGAGTTCGCGCGGACCGGTGGCATCGACCTCCGCGAGGGGCTGTTCGAACGAGGCAGCCTGGATCGGCCTGTCGATGCGGTTGTGTTGGACAACGTCATCGAGCATGTCGCCGACCCGATGGATCTTCTCGAGCTCTGCCGCGATGCACTTCGCCCCCGCGGGCTGCTGGTCGTGATCGTTCCGAATCGGCATGACCTTCGTCGCTTCATTCCTGCCTGGCGGGATGCGAATCACTGGATTCCCCCGGAGCACATCAACTACTTCACCGCGGCCAGCCTTCGGCGCGCGTTCGAGTCCTTGGACATGGATCACCACCCATTCGGCTTCCGAGCGCTCGGCGTGCGGGACTACCGGTACTGGCCGCGCGCTGCGGCCGAGCGCCTTGGCGTCTTCCCGTTCGGTCTGAACACCTACGGGATTCGTCGCGGGTAGCAACCTGACCAGGACGCTCGGAGCCGGCCCTCAGCCGGGAATCGAACGAATGTTCGCCCGCGGCCGGGTCGGCGGCGGCTAGGCTCGCCGCCGATGGCAGATCAGTTGGTTATTCGGGGCGCTCGCGAGCACAACCTGCAGGACATCGATCTCGATCTCCCGCGCGACAAGCTCATCGTGTTCACCGGGCTGTCGGGGTCGGGCAAGTCCTCGCTGGCGTTCGACACGATCTATGCCGAGGGCCAGCGGCGTTACGTCGAATCGCTGTCGGCCTACGCCCGGCAGTTCCTGGGCCAGATGGACAAGCCCGACGTCGACTTCATCGAAGGGCTTTCGCCGGCTATCTCGATCGACCAGAAGTCCGCATCGCGCAACCCCCGCTCGACCGTGGGCACCATCACCGAGGTCTACGACTACCTCCGGTTGTTGTTCGCCCGGATCGGCATCCCGCACGATCCCGAAACCGGCGAGCGCTTGGTGCGACAGACCCCGCAACAGATCGTCGACAAGGTGCTGCAACTCGACGAAGGGACCCGGTTCCAGGTCTTGGCGCCGGTGGTGCGCGGCCGGAAGGGCACCTACGACACCTTGTTGAAGGACCTCGCCACCCAGGGTTTCGCTCGAGCCCAGGTCGACGGCGAGCTCATCGAGCTGTCCGAAACCGACGATGTCGAGCTCGAACGCTACGAGATGCACGACATCAAGGTCGTCGTCGATCGTCTGGTGCTGCGCGACGGCATCGAACGGCGGCTCACCGAATCGATGGAAACCGCGCTGTCGCTCGCCGCTGGCATCGCCGAGATCGAAATCGTGCCGCGGCCAACCGAGGATGCCGACGATTCGGTCGCCGACGAGGCCCATCCGCAGATCATCACCTTCAGCCAGCACCTGTCCCGCCCGTCGGACGGCAAGTCCTTCGAAGAGCTGGCGCCCCGCAACTTCTCGTTCAACTCGCCCTACGGCGCCTGCAGCCACTGCGACGGTCTGGGCACCGTGTTCGAGGTCGATGCCGAGCTCATCGTGCCGAACCCGGATCTCAGCCTCGACGAGGGTGCCATCGCGCCCTGGGCCGGCGGTCGCAGCCGCTACTTCTCTCGGTTGGTCGAAGCGGTCGCCGCCGACCACGGCATCCCGAGCGACGTGCCCTGGTCGAAGCTCACCAAGGCCCAACGAAACCTGCTGCTGTTGGGCAAGGGCGTCACCGGCAAGGTCAAGGTGAACTACAAGAACCGCTACGGCCGCACCCGCAGCTACCAAGCCCGGTACGAGGGCGTCTTGCCCTATTTGCGCCGCCGTCACACCGAATCGGAAAGCGATTCCCAGCGCGAGCAGATCGAGGGCTACATGCGGCAGGTCTACTGCCCCGATTGTGGTGGCGCGCGGCTCAATCCGCTGTCGCTGGCCGTCACCATCGATGGTCACACCATCGCCGATATCGGCATGATGTCGATCGGCGAGGCAGCCAAGGTGCTCGCCGGGCTGCAACTGTCCGATCGCGATCAGATCATCGCCGAGGCGGTCGTCAAGGAGATCAACGCCCGCATGGGGTTCCTGCTCGACGTTGGGCTCGACTACCTCTCCTTGTCGCGGTCGGCGGCGACCCTGGCCGGCGGCGAAGCCCAGCGCATCCGCCTGGCCTCGCAGATTGGCAGCGGCTTGGTCGGTGTGCTCTATGTGCTCGACGAGCCCTCGATCGGCCTTCACCAGCGCGACAACAAGCGGCTGATCGAAACGCTGCTTCGCCTCCGCGAGTTGGGCAACACGGTGTTGGTGGTCGAACACGACGAGGAAACCATCGCGGTAGCCGACTACATCGTCGACATCGGGCCCGGTGCGGGCGAACACGGCGGTCAGATCGTCCATGCCGGCACATATGCCCAGTTGAAGAAGAACAAGAAGTCGATCACCGGCCAGTACCTCGCCGGGAAGAAGAAGATCGCCGTGCCCGAGGTTCGGCGCCCCGGCTCCGGCGATGTGCTGAAGGTGCGCGGCGCCCGCGAGAACAACCTGCAGTCGATCGATGTCGAGTTTCCGCTCGGCGCGTTCGTGGCGGTGTCGGGTGTGTCCGGGTCCGGCAAGTCCACCCTGATCAACGAGATCCTGCTCAAGTCGCTGATGCAGAGCGTGTACCGCTCCAAGGTGCCGCCCGGCCTGCACACGGCGGTCGACGGCATCGAACACATCGACAAGGTCATCGCCATCGACCAGACGCCGATCGGTCGCACCCCGCGCTCGAACCCGGCCACCTACACCGGCGTTTTCGATCACGTGCGCAAGCTGTTCGCCAAGACCCAGGAAGCCAAGGTTCGGGGGTACCTGCCCGGCCGGTTCTCGTTCAATGTCAAGGGCGGGCGTTGCGAAGCGTGCGCCGGCGACGGCACGATCAAGATCGAAATGCACTTTCTGCCGGACGTGTACGTGCCGTGCGAGCTCTGCAAGGGCAAGCGATACAACCGCGACACCCTCGAGATCACCTTCAAAGGCAAGAACATCTCCGAAGTGCTCGACATGCCGTGCGAGGAAGCACTGGAGTTCTTCTCGAACCAGCCCCCGATCGCCCGCCACATGCAGACGCTGGTCGATGTCGGCCTCGGCTACGTGCGGCTCGGGCAGCCCGCGCCGACGTTGTCGGGCGGCGAGGCCCAGCGGGTCAAGCTGGCCAGCGAGCTGGCCAAGCGCTCGACCGGCCACACCCTGTACGTGCTCGACGAGCCCACCACGGGGTTGCACTTCGAGGACATTCGCAAGCTGTTGACCGTGCTGAGCCGGCTGGTCGATCAGGGCAACACGGTTATCGTGATCGAGCACAACCTCGATGTCGTGAAAACCGCCGATTGGCTCATCGACCTCGGTCCCGAGGGCGGCAATGGGGGCGGCACCGTCGTCGTGGCCGGCACCCCCGAAACCGTGGCCGAGAACAGCGCATCCCACACGGGACGTTTCCTCAAACCCATGCTGAAGTGACCGATGGGAGGCAGTGAAACGCCTCGCTCGCGCCCTTCTGGGCATCGGTATCGCCGTCACCATTCTCGGACTGAGCAAGTACCACGCGGCGGAAGTCGCGGTTCCGGCCTACGACTACACGTCGTCGAGCCGGTTCGCGTGGTCCGGCTTCTATGGGCTCCTCCTGCTCACCACCAGCTATGGCGTGGGACTGCCCGATCTCACCCGGCGGCGGCGCAACATCGTCGCCGCGTCGCTGATCGCGTCCGGTGGCGCGGCGCTGGCCTTCAGCTTCGTCCAGCTGGTGCTCGGCAATGCGCTCCTACCGCGATTCGTTGTGTTCGGCTCAGCGACACTACTGGTGCCGTGGTTCTGGATCTGCGCCAACCTCTCGAACGACGTCCGCGAGCGCGACTCGGAGAACGACCGGGTCATCGTGGTCGGCTCGTGGGCTGACGCGGCCGAACTCGAGACCGAGCTCGATTCTGGTGCGGAACGACCGGCCCGGATCGTCGATGTGCTCTCCCCCCACGACCTGGTTCCCCGTTCGATCTCGGATCGTCCGCTCCGTCAGGCGGCCCAAGCCGGCGGTGCCACCGTCGTCGTGCTCGATCGCGAAGCCCAGAGCGACCCCGTCGTCGTGCCCCAGGTGGCCGAACTGCACGAGCAGGGCGTACGGGTCCGCACCCTGGCCCTGTTCTACGAGGAGTGGCTCGGCAAGCTGCCCGCCGCCGAACTCGAGCGGGTCTCGTTGTTGTTCGACATCGGCGAGATTCATCGCCGCCGGTACGCCCGTCAGCGGCGATTGTTCGATGTCATCGTCGGCTTGGTCGGTTTCGGTGCGTTCGCGCTGGCCGTGCCGTTCGTGTGGGTGGGCAACACCTTCGGAAATCGCGGGCCGCTGCTGTTCAAACAGGAGCGGGTGGGGCAGGGCGGTGAGCCGTTCACGATCTACAAGTTCCGCACCATGACCGATGCCGGCGGCGACACGACGTCATGGACCACCGAGAACGATCCTCGGATCACCAAGTTCGGTGGGTTCCTGCGCCTGAGCCACCTCGACGAGCTGCCCCAGATGCTCAACATCGTGCGGGGCGATCTCGCTTTCGTCGGGCCTCGCCCCGAGCAAGCACACTACGTCGAGGAACTGACCGAGAAGCTGCCGTTCTACCGGGTCCGCCACCTGGTGAAGCCCGGCCTGACCGGGTGGGCTCAGGTCAAGTACGGCTATGCCAGCGACGACCGCGACGCCCTCGAGAAGCTGCAGTACGAGTTCTACTACCTGCGCCATCAAGGCCTGATGTTCGACATGCGCATCGTGGTCCGCACCCTGCGCAGCGTGCTCGGCCGCCGCGGCCGATAGCGATGACCGGCGTTGCGTCACCCCCTGATCGCCCGTTCGTCCGGGCGGTGGTCCGGGGTACCGCCGCGGCTGGGGCCACGACGGTTTGGACCGTCGCGCTCTCCCTGCTCTCCGTTCCGCTGTTCTTGGGCGCGCTGGGGCCCGCCGGCTTCGGCGCCTGGGTGCTGGTGCAGACGTTCTCCGCCTTCCGAGGCTGGGGCGCGTTGCTCGACATCGGAACGGGTACCTCGGCGATGAAGCTCCTGGCGGAGCGGCTTGCGCTCGGCGAGCGGGACGAGGCCGCCGAGATCGGCACGGCGGCGCTTGTCGTCAGTGCGATCGGAGGACTCGCCGGAGCAGGGCTGCTCGTGCTCGCGGTGCAGCTCGGATTGGCCGATCTCTTCGGTATCGAGGGCGACGAGCGAACGGGATTCAACACCGCTGCGGTGATGTTCGCTCTGGCTATTCCAATCGATCTGGTGAACCGCACCCTGCATTTCACCCTCGAGGGGCTGCAGCGGGTCGACCTCTCTCGATGGTGTGAGGTGGTGCGGCGGACTCTCGTTGTCGTTGCCACCGTCGTTGCAGCGAGGGCGACCGGAGATCTGGGGGCCGTCGGCTTGGCCTATCTCGCGGTGTCGGTCCCGACGTTGGGACTCTCGTGGTTCATCGTTCGTCGACACCTGCCGGCACGCCGGCCGACGTCAGCGACGGGAGTCGAGTTGCTCCGGTACGGCTCGCGCATCGCAGCAATCCGCCCGCTCGGCACGGTCCACCGGATGATGGATCGATTGATCGTCGGCGCCATCCTCGGGCCGTCCGCGGTATCACTGGTCGAGATCGCCACGCTTGTCCAGGGCGGAGCTCAGGCGGTCGTGGCCGCCGGCGCGCACGCGATCATCCCGTCGGCGGCATGGCTCCGGGCCCGCGGTGCGGTCGAGAAGCAGCGCCAACTCGTTCTTCGAGGAACCCAGCTCACGGTGATCGCAGTGTTGCCGTTGGTGATCGGCCCGGCCATCGCCGCCAACGAACTGGTCGGGGTGTGGCTCGGAGGCGACGGCGCCGACGCCGCTGCACTGATTCCGATTGCCCTGGCTTACGCCGCTGTCGTGGCCTTTGCCCATGTGGCGTCGGAGTTCTTGATCGGCGTTGGTCGGCCCGGGGTGGTGTTTCGCGCCGCAGTGGTCGCGCTCATCGTGAATCTGCTGCTCACCTTGGTCCTCGTTCCCCTCATCGGCGTGGTCGGCGCCTTTGTCGGCTCGCTGGTCGCCGTTCCGCTGTCCGCGGCCCCGACGGTCCTCGGGGCGCTGCGAGCAACCGACGCCTCCGGGCGTGACTTCGTTCGTGCGACCCTTCGACCACTCGTCGCGCCCGGGTCGTGGATCGTCGCGATCGCCGTGTTGGCGGTGCTCGGGCCATTCGGTGATCTCACGACGATCGCACTGATCGCGACAGTGGGCGGACTCGGCTACGCCGCGTTGGTGATGCAACGAGTCGATATCGGCGAATTGGTGGGTCGGTCGGTGCCGGCGGGCTAAATCTCGACCGAAAACGGTCGATTGGCAGTGGTGAACGAATCATTCTCCGGGAGGGTGAGATGTCGGTCGTGACCATTCCGCGGACCGAACCCGGCCTCGTCGATTCGGAGACAGCTCCGAGCGTGTCGGTGGTGCTGCCCACCCACACCGAGCGTCGCTATTTGCGCGATTGCCTCGACAGCCTCTTGGCGCAGGACTATCCGGCCGTCCGTGAGATCTTGGTCGTCGATGGCGGCTCGGTCGACGGCACCCGCGAACTCGCCGACGCTGAAGGCGGAATCGTGCGATTGCTCGACAATCCGCGCGTGACCGCAGCGGCGGCGATGAACGTTGGTATCGAGGCGGCCCGAGGTGCTGTGATCGTTCGAGCTGATGCCCACGCGCTGTATGCGCCGGACTACGTCACCCGATGCGTGCACACCCTGCTCGAGACCGGCGCGGACAACGTTGGTGGCCGGATGGTGCCGGTGGGAACCACCAACTTCGGCCGGGCCATTGCGGCTACGACGTCGATGAAAGCGGGCGTCGGCAATGGCGCCTTTCACTATGCGGGCGAACGCCAAGAGGTCGACACCGTGTTTCTGGGCTGTTGGTGGCGCGACACCCTCGAGACGCTCGGTGGCTACGACGAAGAGTCGCTGCAGTGGGCCGCCGAGGACCACGAGCTGAACTACCGCCTCACCGAAGCGGGTGGCCGGATCGTGCTCGATCCGAAGATTCGATCGGTGTATTTTCCTCGACCCGATCCGAGATCGCTGGCTCGCCAGTATCACAACTACGGCATCGGGAAAGCGTCGACCTTGGCGAAACACGGCTCGCTCCCGACGCTTCGACCGCTCGCGCCCGCCGGTCTGGTTGGTGCGGCCGCCATCGCGACCGTCGCCGCCCGGGGACCGTTCCGCCTCGCCGTGCCGTTCGTGCACGCCTTGTACTGTGCCAAGGTGGGTTGGTCGGCCGGATCCGATGGTGCGGTGGCTCCTCACCGGGCGGCCGCCGCCGTCGCAATCATGCACTGGAGCTACGGCACCGGTTTCTGGCGCGGCATCGTCCGGGCCGCGGCCGGTCGCCCGTTCGACAACCGACCGCAGGGACATCGCTGATGCCGCTCCCGAAGAAAGACCGCCTGGCCGAGTACGTGGCCAAAGCCGCTGAAGCGGTCCAACGGGAGGTGAATTCGGCTCCTGAACACCGGCAGGCGGCGCAGCTCGCTCGCTCGGTCGCCGCTCGGCTCGACGACCCTCAGGGTGCCCCTGCGCTTCCGGCCCTCGGTCGGCGGGTGTTGATGCTTTCGCCCCGTGACTGGGCGTACCACTCGACCGTTGATGGCGTCATCGCGTCGGCCTTGCGGCTTCGGGGTGCCGACGTAGCCTTCGTGACCTGCGGCGGCGGTCTCGAGGTTTGCGATCGAGCGAACGTGACCGAGGCACCTCCCATGCCGTGCCGGACCTGCACGAAGTATGTGGACAACACGGCCGACGCCTTCGGCTTCGAACGGTTCCCCATTCGGGCCGGGTGGGCCGGGGTCGACGACGGCGAGTGGCCTGAACTCGACACCCTCTCGTCCTCCGAGTTGGTCGACGTGACGTACGACGGCATTCCGGTCGGGCGTCTGATGCAGATCCCCTCCAAGTGGTTTCTGTTGGCCTCGCGGTCCGACTGGGATCCGCTCAGCCCCCAGATGACCCGCCGGTTC
>JABDJW010000333.1 GCA_013002375.1 Acidimicrobiales bacterium
CGGCAGCAGGCCGCCGATGCCGGGTTTGGCTCCCTGGCTGAGCTTGACCTCGATGGCCTTCACCGGGCCTTTCGCCAGGGTGGCGTGGAGTTCATCGAGGCTGAAGTTGCCGTTGGCGTCGCGGCAACCGAAGTAGCCGGTGCCGAACTGAAACACCAGATCGCCGCCGTGAAGGTGATGGGGCGAGATGCCGCCTTCGCCGGTGTTGTGCAATGCGCCGCTGATCGCACAACCCCGGTTGATGGCCTCGACCGCCGGAGCGCTGAGCGATCCGAAGCTCATCGCCGAGATGTTCACGACCGACTCGGGTCGAAAGGCGCCGGCCCGATCGCGCCACTCGCCCAGCACCTTGGTACACGGGATGCGGTGCTGATCGTCCGTCGCACCACGGTGGGGGAAGACGGCGTGGCGGATGATCACATAGTCCGGTGTGTTCTCGATGGTGTTGTCGGTGCCGAAACCGAAGTAGTTGTTCTCCTTCTTGGCCGAGGCGTAGACGTAGCGCCGCTGATCGCGGCTGAACGGCCGCTCCTCGTTGTTGTCGGCCACGATGTACTGCCGAAGCTCGGGGCCGATCTTCTCGAGCATGTACCGGAAATGCCCGACCACCGGGAAGTTGCGGAGTATGGCATGGCGGGTCTGGACCAGGTCGTGGATGGCGACGACGATCACCAGCGCTCCGAGGACCAGCAGGACGATCGACCACCAAGGCATGGGTCGAAGCTAATCAATCAGGCCCGGCTCATGTGCCACCCCGGGGGCCGTCACGCAGGCTCGCGGCCTATTTCGAAAGAAAGTGGCAGCCGGGGTGACAACATGACCGGCACCGCGGCAGAATGACGGCATGACCGACTCGTTGATCGCGCCCGAAGACGAAGCCAAGCTGGTGGAGGATGCCGTTGCGGACTTGTTGCGCGACCACCCACCGGCCGGCATGGATCCCGTGGAGTTTCGCGGCCACCAATACGACGCCGGCCTGGCCTGGGTGCATTTTCCCGAAGGTTTCGGTGGCTTGGGTGTTCGGCCGCAGCTGCAACGGACGGTCGAGATGGCCATTCGCGAGGCCGGCGCTCCCTCCCAGGATCCGTCGACGTTCTTCATGCACCTGGCCGGACCGACCATCGTCACCCACGGCACCGATGAGCAGCGAGAGCGTTTCCTCCGTCCGATGTTCACCGGCGAAGACACGTGGTGTCAGCTCTTCAGTGAGCCGGGCGCGGGTTCTGACTTCGCCGGCTTGGGGGCCAAGGCGGTCCCCGACGGCGATGAGTGGGTCGTCAACGGCCAGAAGGTCTGGAACACACTTGCCCATCTCGCCGATTGGGGCATGCTGGTCACCCGCTCCAACCCGGAGCTGCCGAAGCACAAGGGCATGACCTACTTCGCAGTCGACATGCACAGCGACGGCGTCGATGTGCAGCCCCTGCGCCAGATCACCGGCGAGGCCGAGTTCAACGAGGTGTTCCTCACCGATTGCCGCATTCCCGATGCCAACCGAATCGGCGACGTCGGCGAAGGCTGGCGGGTGTCACTCACCACGCTCATGAACGAGCGAACCGCAATCGGCGGCGGCAGCGCGCCCAAGGCCGGCAGTGGCCCGATCGCGGCCGCGGTGGCCAACTACCAGGCCATTCCCGAGGATCAGCGCAGCCTGGCCGACCGCGATGCACTCATGAAGCTCTGGACCCGGTCCGAGACGCTTCGGCTCACCAACATGCGCGCCTCGCAGAACCGCAAGGCCGGCAATCCGGGCCCCGAGGGTTCGGTGGCCAAACTGGCCATGGCCGAACTCAACCAGGAGATCATGTCGTTCGCGGTCGACCTCGAAGGCATGGCCGGCCAGATCGACTACGACTACACCTTCCGGCGCCCGGAGAGTCTGTCGGTCGACGGCGCGTCCGGTGGGGTGCATCACGCCTTCCTCCGGGTGCGGGCCAACTCGATCGAGGGCGGCACCTCCGAGATCATGCGCAACATCCTCGGTGAACAAGTGCTCGGTCTGCCCGGCGAGCCTCGGGTCGACAAGTTGGTGCCGTGGAACGAGGTTCCGCGCAGCTGAACTCAGTTGCTGCGGCGCATCTCGCGGCGCGCCCGGGTCGTGAGATCCCGGTTGACAGATGCAGGAAATGTGGTCGATCCTGACCCCACGCTCGTGGACGACCTTTCGATGACCCAGGCCCAGCTCGCACGGACCTTCGCGCGGCGCGGCGATGAGTTCGCGGCCGCGGGAGACATCGACCGTGCCGAGGCTGCGTATTTCCGGAGTCTGACGCATCGGCCGGAGGATTCACGGCTCTTACGCAAGATCGCCTCGCTCTATCTCGAGTCCGGCCGGCTGGACGAGGCCCGCCTGTGCTGGCGTGGAGTGATCCCCGATGCCGCGAACGAGCGGTTCTTCGACCCGGCCCGGCTGGCCGCCCGCACCGTCTCGATCGCCGAGGACTCCGCGTCACGATCGGTACGAGTGATCGACGCCGAGTCTCGTCCCCTGCCGCGACCGGTGGCGCACGGCAAGGAACGCAGGGTCAACCAGTTCAATCGCCGTCACACCGTCTGTGTCGGGAGCTTCGTCTCGCACATTCCCGACGGGGAGGTCTGGTTCGATGGAGTGAACACCTTGGTCGGCAACTAGCAGCAACAGGTCCTGGCCGAACACGCCAAAGGCAATCCGACGCTGGTCGCCCGGGCCGTGGCCCTACGGCAGCCGGAGCATGTCGACGGCCGACTGTGTTTCCTCGATGCCCGGAGCTCACCCGCGTACTACCACTGGATGCTCGACGTCGTGCCCAAGATCCATCTGCTCACTCTGGCCGGCATCGACCTCGCGTCGATCGACCAGTTCGTCGTGCGGGCCGGTGAGCAGTATCAGATCGACACCCTGGTGCATCTCGGCATTTCGAGGGACCGAATCCGGTCCGAGCCCGCCGGCGTGCACTTCACGGCCACCGAGTTGGTCGTCCCCTTTCTGAAGAACGACGTCGGCGATCGCCCGTACAAGGCCATGGGCCTCGGACTGGGCCGATGGGTACCGGAGTTCGTGCGGCAGGCGTACTTGGCTGACCCGCCACGGGCCCCACCCGGGAATCGAATTTTCATATCCCGGTCCCACGCCACGTCCCGGCGGCTCGTCAATGGAACCGAGGTGGATGCGTTGCTTCGGCGCCACGGCTTCGTGACGGTTGACTTGGGCTCGATGTCGGTGGCCGAACAGGCCGAGACGATGGCCAACGCGGCCGTCGTCGTCGGTGTCCACGGCGGTGGGTTGACCAACCTGGCGTTCTGTCCGCCGGGCACCCGCGTTCTCGAGTTGTTCGGAGAGTATGTCGTGCCCTGCTACTGGGCGTTGGCGTCACTCAATCGTCTCGAGTACCACCGATTCATGGCTGACTCCACCCGTTCGCACCTGAGCGAGCAGGAAGTTCCGACGGCTGATCACCGCGGCGAGGATCTCTTCGTCGACGTCCACGCCCTCGATCGGGCCCTGCAGGTGGTCTGCAACCCGACGGGACTCGGTGGCCGCCTCGCGTCGTGGATGCGGCGTCACGGCCGCCGGTGAAAGCCAGATGTAGTCGGTGACTTGTTCGACCAGCTCGCCGGCGCGGCACCACACCCGATCGGTTCGCCGCGATCTACGGGGCCGAGTGTGGCGACCGGTCCCTACTCGACCAGGCGACGAGCCGAGATGTCATCGATCAACCACCGGTCGCCGGCGTGGTAGCTCGGGTCGGTGGCGGGCACTGCGAAGTTGATGATGTCGGCACCGTCGGTGTCGCGAGGGCACGGAGGAACCCTCTCCCCGCTAGGGGTTGTTGGCGATTTGCTCGCCGTCGAACGTGAACGAAGCGCTCGTCGTGAGCCCCTGCGACGCGTTGGTAGCCGTCAGCGGCAGGGTCACGTTGACGCAGAGGTCCTCCGTGCTTCCTGGGGTGAGTGAACGTTCGCCGCCCTGTACGCCTTGGGCGTTCGAGCCGAAAACGGCGGTCGGCGGTGCGTTGGTACCGAGCGGGCCGCTGTACAACACGGTGCCGGAGACGGCGAAGTTGGCATCGTCGCACGTGGCGACGCCCGACTTGACCGTCATCACCAAGGCCCCGGCGAAGGTGTCCTCGGTGGTTGTCGAGGGCATGGCGTAGCGGAGGGCGATGCTGCCGGCATTGCCGACGGTGATGACGCCGGTGATCTGGTCGCCAGGGTTCATTGCCGGCATCGACAGCGCTGCGGTGGCCGGCGATGCGGTGAGGTCGAGGGTGCCGGCAGAGAATGCGTTGTTCGGGACGGTCTCGGAGTCGGTGAACAATGCCAGCGACGAGATCGTGACCGTCGTGAGGGTCAGGGCGAGAACCGCGACGGTGACGACGATTCGCTTGAGCGCGGTTCCGTTGAAAATGGCGTTGGTGAAGGTGTTTGGCATGGTGTTCCTCGCCGTTGGTTTTCGGTTGTTGTGTTCTCGGCACCTCCGCCCCTTCTCCGGTGAGGCGGAAGACCTAGTTGATTCGAGCCGAACGGCTCATTTTCAGGCCGCCGGGCGTGACGACGTCCTCTCGATGACTGCCCCTCGCCCTGGCCGGCGTTTTCACCTGCTTGGCCGGCGGGGTGCGCCGCACGGCACGGACGGCGGTCAGCGTCGCCATGGTGACAAGGCCGATGATGAGCGCGACCGGGAGCAGGCCTGCGCTCAGCCACGAGAGCCAGAAACCCACGACGGGGAGCGTCCAGCGTTCGACGAGTTCGGTTCGACCGAGCGGGTACGGTGCCGCGTCGACCGCCGCGTTGGCGTCGCCCTTGGTCCTCCCGACAGAGGCATCGTTCTGGCGGGTGACTTCGACGACGCGGTGGGTGACCGTCGCTTGACCAGGACGCTGCATCACGAGGATGTCCCCGACCAGAACTGCGGAACCGTCGACGGGGCGCGCGATGATGAGCGACCCGGGGGG
>JABDJW010000384.1 GCA_013002375.1 Acidimicrobiales bacterium
GGATTGGAACCGCGCGACCGGGGCTTCGCCACCGAGCTGGTGTACGGCGTGACCCGCATGCGCCGGGCCTGCGACTTCCTGGTCGACCGGTTCCTGATGCGCGACGACGTCGACCCGCCGGTCCGAGCCGCGCTGCGGCTCGGTGCCTACCAGCTGGTGCTCCTGGGTACGCCGGCGCACGCCGCGGTGGGGGAGACGGTGGCCGCGGTGCCCAAACGGGTGCGGGGGCTGGTGAACGCCGTACTCCGCAAGGTAGCGGCCGACGGCATCACGCCGGGCGATCACGGATCCTGGCCCGACGAGGCAACCCGGCTGAGCTATCCCGACTGGATCGTCGCGCAACTCACCGCCGATCTGGGCGCCGCCGACGCCCGGGCGGCGCTCGAACACATGAACACCGCCGCCACGGTCGCGGTACGGGCCGATGGGTACCGGCAGGATCCCAGCTCGCAACTGGTGGCCGGTCTGGTCGAGCCCGACGGCGTGATCATCGACCTGTGCGCCGCCCCCGGTGGGAAGGCCACCGCCCTGGCCGGGTCGAATCGGTTCGTGGTCGCGGCCGACCTGCGGCCGTCGCGGCTGGGATTGGTGGTCAAGAACCGCGACGAGCTCGGCTTGGCCCAGGGCCTGGCGGTCATGGTCAACGACGGCACCGCGAGCGGCCTGCGATCGGCCGGGGCCGATGCCGTGTTGGTCGACGCGCCGTGTTCGGGCCTCGGCGCGCTGCGGCGCCGGCCCGACGCCCGCTGGCGGATTCAGCTCGACGCGGTCGGCCGCTTGGCCGATCTGCAGGTCGAGCTTCTGGCCGAGGCGGCCCGGCTCGTGAAACCCGGGGGGCAGGTCGTCTACAGCGTGTGCACCCTGACCGGGGCCGAAACGGTCGACGTGGTCGAGCGGGCGCGGGTGGCCGACCTTGGGCTCCAACTCGCGGCCGCACCGACCGGCGATGGCTGGCAGGTGCGGGGCCCGGGCGCCCAGATCCTGCCCCATGTCTCCGACAGCGACGGCATGTTCGCGGCCCGCTTCACCAAGTCCTGAACCAAAACCAGTTCGGGTCAGGAGAGAGGAAAGCGGTCACTACGATGGGCCGTAACCGAATTGCAGGAGAATGATGCCGAACGTCCGGAACTACCGTCGGGTGGGCCACGAGCAGCTCGATGCCGCGCGCATCTCGGGCGCGGTCCGTCAGGCGATCCCCGCAAGCGCGGCGGCCACTTTTGCCTGCCTCGAAGATGGCGAGGCCTGGCCGGTCTGGCTCGAGCCGGTGAAGTCGGTGACCTGGACCTCGCCCAAACCGTTCGGAGTGGGCACGACCCGCGACATCACGCTCGGTCCCACTCGTCGACCGGCCGTGATCAACGAAGAGTTCTACCTCTGGGAAGACGGCGTGGTCATGGGTTTCTTCTTCGCCTCGGGGACGCTGCCGGTCTTTGACGCCTTCGCCGAGGAGTGGCGGGTCACACCGACCGGCGACGACTCGTGTGAACTCGAGTGGCGGTATGGCATCGATTTGGCCGGTCCACTCAAGTACGTCAGCTTGCTCGCGGCCAAGCGCTTCGGCCGGGACGGGCAGAAGTCGCTGGGCCAGTTGGCCGACTTCATGGCGGCCCACAAGAGCAAGTACCGCCCAGAATGAGCGACCCAGAATGAACGATATCGCGATCGACGCCAAGGTTCTCACCGTCTCCGACGGCGTGGTGCACGGCACCCGGGAGGACAAGTCGGGAGCTGCGCTCGAAGCCCAGCTGACCGATGCCGGCCATACCGTCGTGGCGCGAGAGGTCACCGCCGATGGCACCGAGGAGGTCGCCGCCGCGCTCCGCCGGTTGGCCGACGGTTTCCATGGCCTCATCGTCACGACCGGCGGCACCGGGTTCGGTCCTCGCGACCGTACGCCGGAGGGAACCCGCGCCGTCATCGATCGCGAAGCGCCCGGTCTGGCCGAAGCCATGCGGCTGATCAACCCGCTCGGGCGATTGTCGCGGGGCGTGGCCGGCACGCTCGGTACCGCGCTGATCGTCAACACCCCGGGCTCGAGCAACGGCTGCGTCGAGTGCCTGGGTGCCGTGCTCGATGTCGTGCCCCACGCGGTCCGCTTGCTGGTCGACAACGACGACCCGCACCCGTCAGCCGATGCCCCCGCTCACCCCCACGACAGCCCGCATGGTCACTGAGGTCGACCCGCACTACATGCGCCGGGCGGTGGCCAACGCGGCCGAGGCCCGCGTCGTAGCGCCGCCGAATCCCTGGGTGGGTTCGGTCGTCGTCGGGGTCGACGGTGATGTCTACGACGGCGCGACCGAGGAGCCGGGAGGACGTCACGCCGAACGGGTCGCCCTCGACGCGGCCCGCGCCAACGCGGCTGGCGCCACGGTCTACGCCACCCTCGAGCCGTGTTCCCACGAGGGACGCACCGGGCCGTGTGCCCAGGCCTTGATCGACGCCGGCGTGGCGCGGGTGGTGATCGGCGTGGAGGATCCCGACCCCCAGGTCGCCGGTTCCGGCATCATGGCCTTGCAGGCGGCCGGGATCGACGTCGAGGTCGGCATCGAGGCCGAGCGGGTGGCGCGGCAGCTGGCGCCCTACCTGCATCACCGTCGCACCGGTCGGCCCCTTGTGGTGCTGAAGCTGGCGGCAACCCTCGATGGTCGGCTCGCCGCGCCCGACGGCACCAGCTCGTGGATCACCGGCCCCGAGGCCCGGGCCGATGTACACCGCCTTCGGGCCGAGAGCGACGCCATCATCGTCGGTGCGGGCACCGTCCGGGCCGATGATCCCGAGCTCACGGTTCGCGACTACCGTCCGCCGGTCGCCGTCGGCGATCGATCACTCGACCCCGAGCGCATCGTGCTCGGCGCCGCGGCCGACGACGCCCGGGTGCAGCCGGCCGACAACCACGACGGCGACGTCTCCGACCTGATCGATCGCCTCGGCGCCGACGGAGCGCTGCAGGTGATGGTCGAGGGCGGAGCGGGGGTGGCCGGTGCCATGTATCGGGCCGGCCTGGTCGACCGGTTCGTCGTCTACCTCGCTCCGGCGGTGATGGGCGGCGACGATGGTGTGCCGATGTTGCGAGGCCCGGGAGCGGTCACCATGGCCGACGTCAGCCGCGGCCGCTTCGTCGACGTCACCCGACTCGGCGACGACGTCCGCCTCACCTACGAACCGATCCGCCCCTGACCCGACCTGATCCGACCGAAACTGCGCAGCCGACCCGAAATTGCGCAGCGGGGCGTGACTCAGTCACGCAGATGTTCCCCCAGAACCGTTTCGGGCGAGCCGAATCTCGATGTCGGTTCGCAGGAACTGCCGATAGCGTTGAGCCTCATGTTGCAGCTGGTATTGCCCAAGGGTTCCCTCGAAAAGGCCACGTTCGAACTGTTCGACAACGCGGACCTGCCCATCCATCGCAACTCGTCGGTCACCTACAAGGCCACGATCAACGACCCCCGCATCGACACCGTGCGCATCCTGCGGCCCCAGGAGATCGGCCAGTACGTCGCCGAGGGCCTTTTCGACATGGGCATCACCGGCCGCGACTGGATCGAAGAGACCGAAGCCGACGTCGTGTCGCTCGGCGAGCTTCGCTACAGCAAGGCCACTGCGAAGCCGGTGCGCATCGTGCTGGCCGTGCCCGAGAATTCGCCCTGGCGAGATGTCAGCGATCTACCCAACGGCGTGAAGGTCTCGAGCGAATACCCCGGCATCACGGAGCGGTGGTTCGAGAAAGCCGGCGTCGAAGCCGACATCCGCCTGTCGTACGGCGCGACCGAGGCCAAGGTGCCCGACATCGTCGACGTCGTGGTCGACATCACCGAGACCGGCCGGGCCCTCGCCGCGGCCGGCCTGCGCATCATGGACACCATGCTCACCAGCTACACCGAGCTCATCGCCAACCCGGCCGCCTACGCCGACGAAAGCAAGCGCCACGCCATGGAACAGATCCACACCCTGCTGCAAGGTGTGCTCGACGCCCGGGGCCAGGTGCTGGTGAAGCTCAACGTGGCCAAGGCCGACCTCGACGCAGTCACCGAAATCCTGCCCTCGATGAAAGCGCCGACGGTGAACGAACTGCTCGGTGGCTCGGGCTACTCGGTCGAGACCGTCGTGCCCAAGAACGAGATCAACATCTTGATCCCCGCCCTGCGCGACGCGGGCGCCTCCGACATCTTGGAGATGCCGATCTCCAAAATGGTGCCCTGAGCCGCATCTTTCGCACTCGTCGCCTGCGGCTCCTCTGCTAACACGCCAAGGCGGCGAGCCGTATGCAACCCGAAGGGTTGCCCTCGTCCCTCGCTCCTCGGTTTCCCGTCGGATTTCTTGTTGGCGACGGCGTGTACGGACTGACCGATCTCGCTCCTGGCCGGCTCGATCCACAACTCCAGGCCGTAGCATTCACGTCGGCCCGACCCGTCGACAGGTGATCCAGGGCGGAGCGGGAGCGGAGTCCGGCTCGCCAGCTCCGCTGCAGCCGCAGCGCGGGTCGAGGGCGCCCCAGCGCCCGGATCCCGCCTGCGGAACTACTCAGTCTGGGCTTTGAGTTGGACGAAGCCCATTTGGATCTGGCTGCGGGCGTCACGGAGTGTTGGTTCGGCTTCGCCGAGACGGCCCTGGAGGCCGTCGACCACCGCGCCCATCGCGTCGATGGCGACCTGGGCTTCGTCGAAGTTGGGCGGCTCGGTCGACAGGTGCAGGGCGGCGAGTTCGTAGAAGCCCATGATGTGGTTGGCCACGATGTCGGCCGCCGGCATGGCCAGGATGCGCTGCTGGGCTTCGGCCATCTCCTGCGCCATCTGGCGAGCTCGTTCCTGATCCCCGGGCGAGAGATCCTCCAGGTTGGGCGGCATGGGTGCGCCGGTCGCGGCGGCGCCGCCGGCCGGTTGCGCCGGATTGGGGTCGACCGGGCGTTCACCGTCGGGGGTCCACAAGCTCATCGGTGTTGCGTGCTCTCTCGATAGGGCCCTCCTCTGGGGAGGGCGGGTGGCGGGTGCGAGTTTGTTCTCGTCGCTGCTACGCTATCGGCCACAACTGAAATGGGAAGCGGGTCGTCTGGCCCCGCCTGGCCACAGGTTCGCCGGCAACGGTGGCAGAGTGCGCCAGGTTCGTACACACGTGAGGTGCCTCCGGGCACTGCCCGAGCGGATGTCGGCTTCTCGACATCCGCTGCTTTCGTTTTGCGCCTGGCGCACGGTGACACAGCGGATCCCCATCGGAACTGCCCGGGTCGGCAACGTCGGCTCGGCAAGAAAGGATTCACCATATGGTGAGTGAACGGCCATAGCTGGTCGCAACGACGAGCCTCGTATCAACGACCGCATCCGAGCCCGCGAGGTTCGACTGATCGGTCCCGAAGGCGAGCAGATCGGCATCAAGCCGCTGCCCGAGGCTCTGTTGATGGCCCGAGAGCAAGGACTCGACCTCGTCGAGGTGGCAGCCAAATCCAACCCCCCGGTCTGCCGGGTGATGGACTACGGCAAGTACAAGTACGAAGCCGCGCAGCGCGACAAGGAGTCCCGAAAGAAGGCGACCCACGTCACGGTCAAAGAGATGAAGTACCGGCCCAAGATCGGTATCGGTGACTTCAACACCAAGACCAGCAAGGTCGAGGCATTCCTGCTCGATGGCAACAAGGTGAAAGTCACCATCATGTTCCGCGGTCGCGAGATGCAGCACCCCGAACTCGGGCGCAACATCCTCGAACGGGTCGCCGAAGCTGTCGTCCACGCCGGCGCGGTCGAGGTCTACCCCAAGCAGGACGGCCGAAACATGATCATGGTGCTCGGCCCGGACAAGAAGGCCCAAGCGGCCTGGCGGGCCGAACAAGAAGCTGCGGCCGAAGCCGCGGCTGCGGTCGAAGCCGCCGAAGCCGAAGCGGCCAAGGCAGCAGAGAAGCCAGTCGAAGCAACCCCAGCCGAAGCAACCCCAGCCGAAGCAACACAGGACTAATCCGCCCAACTCCCCATCGGTCCGGCCGCGCGCAGGACCGCTCACGTTCAGGAACGACCCATGCCAAAAATGAAGACCCACAAGGGTGCCAAGAAGCGGTTCAAGGTGACCGGCAGCGGCAAGCTCAAGCGCCGCAACGCCAACCTCAACCACATCCTGGAGAAGAAGGCTCCCAAGCGGAAGCGCCGGCTCGACGGCGAATCCGATGTCGCCAAGGCCGACCAGAAGGCCGTCCGGAAGCAGCTCGGGATCTGACCCCGCGCCTCTGACCAACCTGCCCATCGAAATCTCCGTCGAAAGGAACGTGCCATGGCTCGCGTGAAACGCGCCGTCCACTCCAAGAAGAAGCACAAGGCAACCCTGAAGAAGGCCAAGGGGTACTACGGCAACAAGAGCCGTTCGTACCGGGCCGCCAACGAACAGGTGATGCACTCCGGCAACTACGCGTTCCGCGATCGCCGGGCCCGCAAGGGCGAATTCCGCAAGCTCTGGATCCAACGCATCAACGCCGCCTGTCGCCAGAACGGCACGAGCTACAGCCAGTTCATCAACGGCCTCAAATTGGCCGAGGTCGAGGTCGACCGCAAAGTGTTGGCCGACCTTGCCGTCAACGAGCCCGATGCGTTCGCCGCGTTGGTCGAGGTCGCCACCGCGGCCCGCGCCGCGGCCTGACGAGCGCAACACCGATCTTGCTGCCGCTGGCCGCAGGCAATCAGAAAGTGAAGATGGCGCGCCGCCTGGCGCGCCATCGTCGCGACCGCGTGGCCGAGCAACGGTTCGTGATCGAGGGCCCGACCCTCATCGCCGATGCCCTGGCCGCCGGGCTCCGCCTCGATTACGTGTTGCTGGCCATCGACGACGACGGCCACCCGCTCACCGATCCGATATTCGAGGAGTCGCTGGTGGCCCACGATGTCGAGGCCTACGGGGTCGCCAAACCCGACTTCGATGGCCTGAGCTCGACCAAGGCGCCGCAGCCGGCGCTGGCGGTGGCCCCGCTGCTGATCGGCGATCTCGACGCCGCCCTCTTGCGCACATTGGCCGAGCCGTTCGTGGTGGCCCTGGTCGATGTCGCCGATCCCGGTAACGTCGGCACGCTGATCCGCGCCGCGGAAGCGGCTGGTGCCCACGCCGTTGCCGTCACGGGCGACACCGCCGATGTTTTCAATCCCAAGACGGTGCGGGCGGCGGCGGGGTCGCTGTTTCGACTGCCCGTCGTGGTTTTCGCAACGGCGCCCGATCTCGCCCGCGCCCTGGCCGAACGCTCGATCGCCACCTTCGGCGCCCGAATGGACGGTTCGCTGGCCTACGATCAGGCGCCGTTCGCCGGGCCCACCGCGTTGCTGATCGGCAACGAGGCCCACGGGTTGCCGGCCGACCTGCGCCTCGACCACCGGGTCACGATCCCGATGCTCGGGGCGCCCGAATCGCTCAACGCCGCGATGGCCGGCACCGTCCTGGCCTTCGAGGTCGCCCGGCAGCGTCGGGCCCGGTCGGTTGACCCGACCGTCTAATCTCACTGCGGTGACGACCACGAACTCCACCAGCGCCGACTCGGGAGCGGCTGGCACCCTCGGCACGTTTGGCGGTGTTTTCACGCCGAGCATCCTGACCATCCTCGGGCTCGTGCTCTTTCTGCGGGTGCCGTACGTGGTGGGGTCGGTCGGCCTGTGGCAGACCCTGCTCATTCTCGGGTTGGCCACGACGGTGTCGGTGCTGACCAGCATTTCGTTGGCCGTGGTCGCCACCAACATGCGAGTCGGTGGCGGTGGCGAGTACTACCTGATTTCGCGGACGCTGGGGATCGAGTTCGGTGGCGCGGTGGGCGTCGTGCTGTATCTGGCCATCTCGGTGTCGATCGCCTTCTACGCGATTGGTTTCGCCGAAGCGATCGTCGCGGCGCTCGACCGGGACAGCACGTTGTTGATCCAGTTGGTCGCAGCCGGGCTGGTGCTCCTGCTGGCCGCGATCGGCTTCATCGGCGCCGATCTGGCAACCCGACTGCAGTACCTGGTGATGGTCCTGCTGGTGGTCGCCCTGGCGTCGTTCTTTCTCGGTGTGGTCGGGGACTTCGACGCGGGCCAGTTCGCCGACAACTTCGGCCGCCCGAATACCGACGACGGGCGAGAGGCGGTCGGGTTCTGGGAGGCCTTTGCCATCTTCTTCCCCGCCGTCACCGGCTTCAGCCAGGGCGTGGCAATGTCGGGCGATCTGCGCACGCCGAGCAAATCGATCACCGAAGGAACGTTCGGTGCGGTCGGCCTCTCGACGCTGATCTACCTGGCGGTGATACTGCTGCTGGCCGGTGCCGCCCCCAGCCGCACCCTCGCCGAGGAGACCACGACCATCATCGGTGATCTCTCGCTGGTGGCCGGCACGATGTTGGTCGGAGTGCTGGCTGCCACCCTTTCGTCGGCCCTGGCCTCGACGCTCGGCGGGCCACGAGTGCTGCAGCGCCTCGGTGAGGATCGAGTACTGCCCAGGCTCGAACTGTTTGCCGCCGGTGCCGGCCCGACCAAGAACCCCCGCCGGGCGTTGGGCGTGTCGGTGCTGGTCGCGCTGGCCACCGTCGCGGCCGGCGACCTCAACGCGATCTCGCCCATCATCTCGATGTTCTTCCTGGCCAGCTACGGCATCATCAACTACGCCACCTTCTACGAGTTTCGGGCCGGCAGTACGTCGTTCCGGCCGCGGTTCCGCTGGGGTGATCATCGGGCCAGCCTGGCCGGCACCATCGCCTGTGCCGGCGCGATCATCGCCATCAACCCGGTCGCCGGTTCGCTCGCCGGGCTGGTGTTCGTCGGGCTCTATGGCTACTTGCGCCAGCGCGACGTGGACGACCGCTGGATCGACAGCGCGGGGTCGTATCACTACACCCGGGCCCGGCATCACCTGCGAGAGCTGGCCACCGAACCCAGCGCCCATCGCGATTGGCGGCCCTGCGCGTTGGCCTTCGTGCCCCGCGATCCCGAAAACCGACGGCGCATGCTCCACATGGCGTCATGGCTCGAGGGAGGTGCCGGCTTCTTGACCGCGGTGCGAATCCTCGAGGGAACCGGCCCGATCCAGCGCCGCGAGGCGGCCCTGGTCGAACGGGATCTCCAAGCCGAGGTGGCGGACATCGTGCCCGGCTCCTATGGCCGGGCGTTGCTGGTGTCCGATGCCGCCGTCGGGGTGCAGGCCCTCGTGCAGTCACACGGATTGGGGAGTGTGCGCACCAACCTGACGGTGTTCGGGGCCCAAGGCCTCCGCCGGGTCGGCGAAGACGGTGACTTCTACGGCCGGATGCTGCAGAGCTGCGCCCGGTTCGGCGCCAACGTCGCCGTGCTGAACGTGCGCGACGACGCCTGGGATCGCTTCGTCGACACGCCCTCGGCCGAGCGCACCATCGCGTTGTGGTGGTCGGACGATCAGGTTGGGCAACTCAACACCCTGCTGGCTTGGTTGTGCACCCGTCACGCAGCCTGGAGCGATGCCACCATCGTCGTCTATGTGCCGAGCGGCGGCTCGGAGGAAGAGACCGAGCGGGTGACCGGACTCCTGCAGGCGGCTCGGATCACCGCTGAGGTCGTGCCGGTCGATGGTACGCCGGCCTCGTTCAGCGACGCGCTCAGCGGGTCGACCTTGGCGCTCGCGCCGTTGCGAATCCGACGCGGCGCTGCGATCGGGCCGTTCAACACGCCATTGGGCATGCTGCTCGAGAGCCTGCCGCTGGCCGTCATGTTGTTGGCCACCGATGAGGTCGACCTCGATGCCGAACCCGACGAGAGCAACCTGGCCGAGATGGCCCAGCTCTCCGATCAGGCGGCCAGTGCGTCGCGCCGAGCTGCCGAACTCGATGCCGAAGCGGCCCGATTGCTCGTGGCAGCCGAGGCCCTGCGCCTCGATGCCAAAGGGAATCCCTCCGATGCGGAGCTGGCGGCTGCGGCCAAGGACGCCCAGGATGCCGCCGCGCAGGCCTATCGCGCCTATGTCGATGCACGGGTTCGGTGCACGGCGCTCGAGGATCGCGTCGCGGCGCTCGATCCGGGACCGGCCCGGACGAACATCGACCCCAACGTGTGGCGAAGTTCCAGCGAACGGGGCAAATGAGCGTCGGCTCCGGTAATCGATCGCGTAGCCTGCATGTCCATGGATTCGAACCTGGCGGCGATCGTCGACGAAGCGCTCGCCGCGGCCGATGGTGCCGCGAACCTGGGCGACCTGTCCGCGCTGTCGGCCCGGTATCTGGGCAAGAAGAGCGCGCTGGCTGCGGCCAAGAAGGCGTTGGGGCAGCTCGAACCGGCCGAACGCAAGGCTGCGGGGCAGGCGATCAACGAGGCCCGGGAACGAATCGAAGCCGCGTTCGCGGCGCGAAAGACGCTGCTGGCAAGCGCTGAACGAGCGGTGCAACTCGAGGGTGAACGGCTCGACTTGACCGAGATCTACGGCGAGGTCCGCCGGGGGCATTATCACCTGGTGACCCAGGCTCGCGATCGCCTGGAGGATGTCTTCGTCGGCATGGGATTCCGGGTGGCCGAGGGGCCCGAGGTCGAGACCGCCTGGTACAACTTCGAGGCCCTGAACATCCCCGATTGGCATCCGGCCCGGGGCAGCTTCGACACCATATTCGTCAACCTGGGCGAGCCCGAGGAAGTCATGCTGCGCTCGCATACGTCGCCGGTGCAGATCCGCACCATGGAGAACGAGGAACCGCCGATCTACATCGTGGCGCCGGGCCGTACGTTCCGCACCGACGCGGCCGACGCGACCCACCTGCCCGCCTTCAACCAGATCGAGGGCTTGGTCGTCGATCGGGGCATCACCATGGGTGATCTGGCCGGCACGATCGACGAGTTCGTGCACGCGTTCTTCGGCGGCGACGTGCAAAGCCGGCTCCGGCCGTCGTACTTCCCGTTCACAGAACCGTCGGCCGAATTCGACATCTCCCGGGCCGACGGCTCCTGGCTCGAGCTGGGCGGCTGCGGCATGGTTCATCCCAACGTCTTGCGCAACTGCGGCATCGATCCCGACGTCTGGCAAGGCTTCGCGTTCGGTTTCGGCATCGATCGCCTCGCCGTCATGCGCTACGAGCTCGACGACATTCGCGAGCTGGTGAACAACGACGTCCGCTTCCTCGAGCAATTCTGATGGAGCAGTTCTGATGAAGGCCAAGAAAATGAAGGCCAAGCGATGAAGGTACTGTTGTCCTGGTTGCGGGAGTTCGCGCCCGACATCGTCGGCGATCCGGTCGAGCTGGGCGAGACGCTGAGTGCTCTCGGGCTCGCCGTCGAAGAGATGACGATCACCGGCGAGGGCCTCGATGGCATCGTGGTGGGCAAGGTCCTCGATCTCCGGCCCCACCCCGACGCGGACAAGATTCAGCTCGTCGACGTCGACCGGGGCGATGGTGAGGCACTGCAGGTGTGTTGCGGTGCATTCAACATGGCGGTCGGCGATCTCATCCCGTTTGCGACGATCGGCACCATCATGCCCAACGGCATGGAGATCGCTCAGCGCAAGATGCGGGGCCAGATGTCGAACGGTATGTGCTGTTCGGCCGAGGAGATCGGACTGGGGGCCGACGCCGAGGGAATCATGATTCTCGAAGGCGTCGGCGATGATCAGCTCGGGGCGCCGATCACCGAAGCGCTCGGCATCGAAACCGACGTCTTGTGGGATCTCGAGGTCAACGCGAACCGACCCGACGCCATGTCGGTGGCCGGTGTGGCCCGCGATTTGGCCGCCGGGCTCGGGATTCCGTTCGCGTTCCCGGAGTTCCCGTTCACCGAGGGCGGGGGTCCTGCTGCCGAGAGCGTGAAGACGGTGAGCGAGGCGGCCAAGGTCGAACTGCTCGATGCCAGCCTGTGCGGCCGCTTTCTGGCTCGGGTCCTGCGCAACGTCACTGTCGGGACGTCGCCGCAGTGGATGCAGAATCGGCTCACTGCGGCCGGCATGCGGCCGATCAACAGCGTGGTCGACATCTCCAACTACGTGATGCTCGAACTCGGCCAGCCCAACCACACGTACGACCTGGCCAAGGTGCCCAATGGTCACCTGCGGGTCCGTCGGGCCACCGAGGGCGAGACCATCACCACTCTCGACGACATCGAGCGCACCCTGACTGCGGCCGACGGGGTCATCGCCAATGGCGACGACCTGGCCGTCGGCATCGCCGGCGTCATGGGCGGCGCCAGCACCGAGATATCGGAGACGACCACCGAGGTGTTGCTGGAGCTGGCCTGGTGGGATCCGCCCAGCATCAGCCGCACCGTGCGGCGCCTCAATCTGCCGAGTGAGGCGTCGGTGCGGTATCGGCGCGGCGTCGACTGGGGAGTGAACATGGAGCGGGCCGCGGCCCGGTTCGTGCAGTTGCTGCAGGCCGGATCGGTGGAGTCCGGCGGCGCGACGACCGACGTCGGAATGATCGACGAACGGGGCACCACGCCGGATCGCTCACCCCTTCGAGTTCGGCCGGCCAAGGTCAACGGCTTGCTCGGCACCGAACTCAGCGCCGACGCCATGGCGGATCACCTTGCCTCGATCGGTTTCGTCATCACGCCGGCCGGCGACGACCTGGACGTTGTCATCCCCACTTGGCGCTGGGACACCGAGACCGAAACCGACGTCGCCGAAGAAGTCGCCCGCATGTACGGGTACGAGAACATCATCAAGACCGTGCCCAAGGGCACCGACGCCGGCGCGCTCTCGCCGTATCAGATCGCTCGCCGTCGGGTCCGCGAAGTGTTGGTGGGCGCCGGTTGCGACGAGACCCAGCCCATGCCGTTCCTCGCACCGGGCGACTTGGCGGCAGCCGGTCTACCCGAGGAGGGCGTGACCCTCACCAATCCGCTCGTGCACGAGGAGTCGGTGCTGCGCACTTCGCTGCTGCCGGGTCAGTTGAAGACGGTTGCCTACAACCAGTCACACCGGATCGAGACCATGCGGCTGTTCGAAATCGGCCACATCTATCTGCCCGCGCCCGAGGGGCAGCTACTCCCCGACGAACGGGAGGCGCTGGCCGTCGCGCTGGCCGGGTCGGAGGCGCCGGCGGCCATCGAGTTGCTGAAGCTGCTCGAATCCACGTTCAGCCTGCCCAACGTGCAGATCCGCCCAACCACGCCGCCCGGGCTTCATCCCACCCGGGCCGCCGAGGTGGTCATCGCCGGACAGCATCGGGGTGAGGTCGGCGAGGTCGATCCCGTGGTGGCCGAGGCGTTCGGGGTCGCCGGCCGGGTTGCGTGGCTCCAGCTCGATCTCGGCGCCGTGCTCAACGGCCCGCACGGCCGCCGTCGGTACCGGCGGATCTCCAAGTACCCGTCGAGCGACATCGATCTGGCCTTCGTGATCGCGGACGATATTGCGGCCGCCAACGCCGAGGCCACCATTCGCAAGGCGGCCGGCGACCTGCTGGTGCGGCTCGACCTGTTCGACAGCTACCGCGGCACCGGCGTGCCCGACGACGCCCGCAGCCTGGCCTACCGGCTGCGCTTCCAGGCCGCCGATCGCACCCTCACCGATGACGAGGTCGCCACCGTGCGCCAGTCCGTCATCGACACCATGGCCAAGAAGCACGGTGCCGCGTTGCGGTAACGCAGGCAACTCCTGGCAGTCGTACTGCCAATAGGGGTCAGACTCCGTTTGGGGTTTTGGGGTCAGACCCCGGTTGCCGCAGTTGCGACGACAGTGCGGTGGGTGGTGACCGCGCTGCGGAACGGGTTGTCGTCATGAGGTGATCGTCCTCACGATTCGAAGGCGGGGCAGATCCGGCGAGCGCGCGGCCGAGCGTCTTCCGGCAGATCGGCCCGGGGCGCTAGGGTCTCGCCATGCGCGCATGGCAACTGCACGAACTCGGTGAACCCGGCGACAAGCTGGCCATCCACGACGTCGACCCGCCCGATGGGCCGGCCGCCGGGCAGATCACGCTCGACGTAAGGGCCACCGGTCTGGCGTTCCCCGACGTACTGAGCTGTCGGGGCGAATACCAAGTCAAGACCAAGGTGCCCTACACGCCCGGTGGCGAGACCGCCGGTGTGGTCACCGCGGTGGGCGAGGGTGTCGACGACCTCGCCGAGGGCGACCGGGTGATGGTGCTCGGCGGCGGCCTGCAGGAACAGGTCAACGTCGGCGCCGGCATGACGTGGAAGATCCCCGACGGCCTCAGCTTCGCGGCTGCTGCGGCCCTCCCGGTGAACTACGGCACCACCTGGTTCGCCCTCCACAATCGGGCGCAGGTTCAAGCCGGCGAAACCCTGCTGGTCGGCGGCGGTTCCGGCGGTGTTGGCTCGTCGGCCATCCAACTCGGCAAGGCGGCCGGCGCGACGGTCATCGCCATCGCGGGCGGCGACGAGAAGGTCGAGCTGTGCCGCCGGCTCGGCGCCGACCACGTCGTCGACTACAAGACCGCAGGCGCGGGTGACGAAGCCGATCTGGTCACCCAAGTGCGGGAGCTCAGCGTGGGAGGGGTCGACGTGGCCTACGACCCGGTCGGCGGTGACCTCTTCCACCAGATCCGCCGCACGATGGCCTGGGACGGCCGCCTCCTGATCATCGGTTTCGTCGACGCCATCGCCGACGCACCAACCAACCATGCGTTGCTCAAGAACTACTCGATCGTCGGCGTGCACTGGGGCGCTTCGCTGATGCGCAACCCACAGTCGGTTACCGACCAGATGCACAACGTGCTGGCCCTCACCGAAACCGGTGCCGTCGACCCCCTGCTGTACCCGCCGTTCGCCTTTGAGGACGCGGCCCAGGCGCTGCAGGATCTGGCCGACCGCAAGCTCTACGGCAAGGCCGTCGTGGAGCAGTCCGAATAGTTTCGCCAATCTCTCTGGATAATCATGCATATTCCTGTATGATCTACCACCATGAAGCAGATTGGGATCATTGGAGCGTCGGGGTTCACCGGCGCAGAACTGTTGCGGCTGGCCGCAGCCCACCCGGAATACGAGGTCGCGCTGGCCACCGCGGCCACCCAGGCCGGCGTCGGCATCGCTGCGTTGTACCCCAGCCTGCGTCCCGTTTATGGCGACCGGGCCTTCACCGCCTTCGACGCCGCAACCGATGCCGATCGGCTCAGCGGCCTTGATCTGGTGTTCCTCGGCCTGCCCCACGGCGCCAGCCAGAGCATCGTGCCCGAGATCCGGGGCAACGTTGGCCACATCGTCGATCTGGCCGCCGACTTCCGGTTGGACGATCCGGCCCTCTACCCCCAGTGGTACGGCGACGAACACACCGCACCAGCGTTGCTCGACGAGTTCGCCTTCGGCTTGCCCGAGCTGTTTCGCAACAAGCTCGGGGGCGCTGAGCTCATCGCCGCCCCCGGCTGCTACGTCACCACCGCCAGCCTCACGCTGGCCCCGCTGGTCGCGGCGGGGCTGATCGAGCCGACCGGCATCGTCGTCGATGCGGCCAGCGGTGTCTCGGGGGCGGGCCGCAACCCGAAGCCGACCAATTCCTTCACCACCGTCGACGAGAATTACACCGCCTACGGCCTCCTCAACCATCGGCACACCCCGGAGATCGAAATGGCCATCCGCCATCACGCCGGCACCGACGTGCAGGTGCTGTTCACGCCCCACCTGGCGCCGATGAACCGGGGCATTCTGGCCACGTGTTATGCCCGGCCGGCCGCCGACGTCACGACCGACACCGTGATGGCTTGCCTGCACGAGGCCTACGCCGACGAGCCGTTCGTCACCGTCATCACCGACTCACCCTCGACCAAGGCGACGCTCGGCTCGAACAGCGCCCACGTCACCGCGATGGTCGACGACCGGACCGGCTGGGTCGTGGCCATCGGCGCCCTCGACAACCTGGTCAAGGGAGCATCGGGCCAGGCGGTGCAGTGCGCCAACCTGGCGCTCGGCCTGGACGAGACCATGGGCCTCACCACGTTGGGCCTCTACCCATGAACGCAGATCAGCGGGGCTTCCAGCCCGAACGCCGGGCCCAAGCCCTCATCGAGGCGCTGCCCTACAT
>JABDJW010000419.1 GCA_013002375.1 Acidimicrobiales bacterium
GCCGTCGCCAGAATGACCATGCCTGATGGCACGGCATGAAGCGGTGCATACTCGCCCGTCCAGTCGCGGGCCTGCACCGAGGCATCGGCCGACACGTGATCGAGGTAGTACACGCTGTCGTCGGACAGCACCGAGATTCCGGCGGTCTCGCCGGTCAGGTCGCTCAGCTCGACCAGGAACGGGCGCGCGACGGCGACGAGATTGCGGCCGGGAAGCACGCCGCTGGCCAAATCGGCCAGCCCGGAGCCCAGGCAGTAGTTCGTGCCGCCGTCCACCCGCTCGACCGCACCCTCGTCCTCGAGCGCGCCGAGAAGTCGGGCGGTCGTCGATTTCGGCAAAAGCGACTTCTCGGCCAGTTCGGTCACGCCTTGCGGGCCCGTGCCCAGCAGGCGCAACAGCCGAAAGGCCCGCTGAATCGACTGCACTCCCGGCACTTGGTCATCTCCACTCGTCGCCTCGGCGGCCATCCTGTCCGGCTGCCGCGGTCCCGAGTCTGATCCAAACCCGACGTCGTGCCCAAGTCGACGCGCTGCGACTGCCGGCCAGAACATGCAGCCGCGTTTCCCAACCAGGCGGTACGCTTTTCGAACTGCTGGTCACCGCCGAGGTCGCCCATGAACGCACAGCCGCCGCCGGCTTCAGCTACCAGCGCTCCGCCGCAGCAGCGCGCGCCCGGGCCCCAGCCTGATCACCCGGGCCCTGATCACCCGGGCCCTGATCACCCGGGCCCGGATCAAGTAAGCGCGCTCGGCATGTGGGCCCTGTTCGTCGGGGTCGCGATGTTGATGACCGGCAACGGCCTGCAGGGCGCGCTGCTCGGCGTCCGCGCCGAGCGCGAGGGCTTCGGCCTGACCGTGACCGGCATCATCATGACCTGCTACTTCATCGGGTTCTTGTTCGGCGCACAGGGTGCGGTGAAGGCCGTCGCCCGGGTGGGCCACATCCGGGTGTTCGCGGGATTGGCCTCGTTGGCGTCGACCGCGGTGCTGGTCCACGCGCTGGTGGTCACACCGATCAGCTGGGGCGTGATGCGCCTGGTCAGCGGCGCCTGCATGGCGGGCCTCTACGTGGTGATCGAATCCTGGCTGAACGACATGTCCACCAACGCCACCCGCGGTCGGATTCTCTCGATCTACATGGTGGCGTCCATGGGCGGCTACATGATCGGCTCATTGCTGATCGACGCGGCCGACGTCGACGGCTTCGCCTTGTTCATCGTGTCGTCGATCATGGTGTCGATGTCGCTCGTCCCGGTGGCGCTCTCGACCACTCACGTTCCACCGGTGCGACCACCCGAACGATCCACGGTTCGCCAACTGGCCAAGATCGTTCCAACCGGTTTGATGGTCTCGTTTCTGATCGGCATCGTGGCCGGCACGCTGCTCGGCTTGGGTGCCGTCTTCGCCGCGAACCAGGGACTGTCGACCAGCCGTATCGGTGCATTCCTGGCCGCGCCCATCGTCGGCGCAGTGGTGTGGCAGTTCCCCGTCGGCTGGGTGTCGGACCATGCGCCCCGTCGCACGGTCATGGTGAGCCTGGCGGTGTTGGGGGCGCTGATGTCCGGACTGTTGCTCACCACCGACCCGGCCAACAACGAGACGCTGGCCTACATGTTCGTGCTCGGCGGCTGCGTCTTCCCGCTCTACAGCTTGGCGATCGCCTACACCAACGACTGGCTGCCACCGGAATCGATCACACCGGCCAGTGCGGTGTTGATTCGAGTCAACGGTGGCGGCGCAATTCTCGGGCCGGTGCTGACCGCACTGTTGATGGCCCAACTCGACCCCATGTCGTTCTACTGGGTCATGCTCGGTGCCTTGAGCGCGATCGCGGCCTACGTGCTCTATCGCATCATGGTGGTCGGCTCGATTCCCGTCGAGCGCCAGCGCCAGTACGCGCCTTTTCCCGCCCGAGGCTCGACGGTGGCCGCCGGACTCCTGCCCCGACGCCGCCGCAAGTCCTCGCCGCCCCCGCTGCCCGCATCGACGACTGATCCAACCGGCCAAGCCGGTTGAACAAAACCCCAGCGACCGAGGCACGAGGGAGCGGCTCACCGCCCTGGCGTCGCAACCGGCCAAGCCGGTTGAACAGAACAGCTCAGCCGATCTCGTCGGGCATTTCAGCCTTGCGGCGAGCGATGTAGTCGAGGAGTTCGGCATCGATTGCGTCGTCGAGCGGAGGCGGTTCGTAGCTCGCCAACGCCTGCTTCCACAAGGTGTTGGCCCGCTGCGCGGCGGTCAGGCCACCGTCATCGGTCCACTGCTCGAAGCTCGAATTGTCGGCGATTTCGGAGCGGTAGAAGGCGGACTCGAAATTGGCCAACGTGTGCGCGGTGCCCAGGAAGTGGTTGCCGGGTTCGTGATCGAGGAAGGCATCGATGCCCTGGCCGTTTTCGGTGAGGTCGACGCCCTTGACGAACTTGGCCATCATCCCGAGCTGATCGACATCCATCATGAACTTCTCGTAGCTGATCGACAGGCCCCCCTCGATCCAGCCGGCTGCGTGGAGCACGAAATGCACACCGGCCATCACCGTGGGGTTCAAGGTCATGGCCGACTCGTAGGCCGCCTGGGCATCGGGCACCTTCGACGCGGTGAGCGAACCACCCGACCGGAACGGAACCCCGAGTCGCCGGGCCAAGGCCGCCACCGTGTACAGCACCAAGGCCGGTTCCGGGGTACCGAACGTCGGGGCACCGGTCTGCATCGACATGGAGGACGCAAACGAACCGAAAATCACCGGTGCCCCCGGCCGCACCAGCTGGAGATAGGCCATGCCGGCCAGGGCCTCGGCCAAGGTCTGCGCGGCGACCGCAGCGGTCGTGGTCGGTGCCATCGCGCCGGCCAGGATGAACGGTGAGATCACGCAGGCCTGGTTGGCCTTGGCGTAGGAAGTCGCGGCGGCGAGCATGGTGGCATCCCAGACCAGCGGGGACGACGCGTTGATCAGGCTGCTCATCACGGTGCGATCCTCGAGGTCGCCGCCGAAGCCGATGCGGGCCAGTTCGATACTGTCGTCGGCGCGCTCGCCGGCAGTGACCGAACCCATGAACCCCTTGTCGCCGTACTTGAGGTGGGCATACACCATGTCGAGGTGGCGCTTGTTCACCGGAATATCGACCGGCTCGCAGACCGTGCCGCCGGTCAGGTGCAGGTGAGGCGACCGCTGGGACAGCTTCACGAAGTTCTGGAAATCGGCGATCGTGCCATAGCGCCGGCCCTCATCGAGATCGGTGACGAACGGTGAGCCGTAGTTCGGCAGGAAAACGGTGGCATCGCCACCGATCTGTACATTGTTGGCCGGGTTACGGGCGTGTTGGGTGTACTGCGATGGGGCGTGGTCGGCGACCAGCTGACGGCACAGGCCGCGGGGGAAACGAACCCGCTCACCCTGCACATCGGCGCCGGCCTCGGCCCAGAGCTCCAGCGCGGCCGGGTAATCGCGAAATTCGACGCCGACCTGTTCGAGAATCGTGTCGGCGTTGTGTTCGATACGGGCCAGACCCTCCTCGCTGACGATCTCGACCGGCGCCATGGTGCGGCGCAGGAACGGTTCGTTGACCGCGTCGACCGCGGCTTGGGCTCGGGCTGCTTGCCGGGCGGCGCGGCCCCCTCCGCGCCGACTCACGATTCGGTGCGGGCTCGCCGTCCGCCGCGGCGGCGACCAC
>JABDJW010000427.1 GCA_013002375.1 Acidimicrobiales bacterium
GTCGTGCTCCTGGTGTCGGGCGGACACACCCTGTTGGTGTTGATGCGGAACTTCGGCGACTACGAGATCATCGGCTCCACCCTCGACGATGCCGCCGGTGAGGCGTTCGACAAGGTGGCCCGCTACCTGGGCTTGGGGTACCCGGGTGGCCCCGCGATCGATGCCCTGGCCATGGAGGGCGACGGCGCGGCCATCGCCTTTCCCCGAGCGCTTCGGAACGAAGGGTACGACTTCTCGTTCAGCGGGCTGAAGACGGCCGTGGTCAATCACGTGCGCAAGAACCCCGATGTCAGCACTGCCGACGTGGCGGCGTCGTTTCAGGAAGCCGTCGTCGACGTGTTGGTCGAGAAGGCTCGCCGGGCCGCCGTCGATTTCGATGCCAAGGGGCTGTGTCTGGCCGGTGGGGTGGCCGCCAACTCGCAGTTGCGCGAGCGACTGCTCGGCGCCTGCGTCGCCGATGGCCTGCGGGGGTTCCTTCCGTCGCGGTCGTTGTGCACGGACAACGCAGCGATGGTCGCGGCGGCAGGGTACTACGCGCTCGAACGCAATGGCCCCGCCCCGCTCGACACCGGCGCCGACCCGAGCATGAAGCTGGTCTGAGGCGGCTGTCGATATGTCCGCATTCTTCGCCTTCGAGAACACGTTTGCCGCCGGGCTGCCGGAGCTGGTCACCGATTGGCAAGCGGTGGCGGTACCCACGCCTCGGTTGGTGGCGTTCAACGCCGCGCTGGCCGGCGAGCTCGGTGCCGATCCGTCTGCACTGCAATCGCCGGCGGGCATCGCCATCCTGGCCGGCAACGAGGTGCCCGAAGGGGCCCGGCCGGTCGCCATGGCCTACGCCGGTCACCAGTTCGGTGGGTATTCGCCGCGTCTGGGCGATGGTCGAGCCCTGCTTCTCGGCGAGGTGCTCGATACCGGCGGCGTTCGGCGCGATCTGCATCTGAAGGGTTCGGGTCGCACGCCGTTCGCCCGCAGTGGTGACGGCAAGGCCACCGTTGGCCCGATGCTGCGGGAGTTTCTGCTGGCCGAGGCGATGTTCGCGCTGGGTATCCCGACGAACCGGGCCCTGGCCGTGGTCACGACCGGCGAACAGATCCAGCGGCAACGGCTCGAACCGGGCGCCCTGCTCACCCGGGTCGCGGGCAGCCACCTTCGGGTCGGCACGTTCGAGTATGCGGCGCGGCTCGGCGATCCGGAGCTTCTTCGCCGCCTGGCCGACTACACCATCACCCGCCACTATCCCGAGCTCGCCGAATCGGCGTCGCCGTACCTGAGCCTGCTGGAGCGGGTGATCGAGGCCCAGGCCCAGTTGGTGGCCCGGTGGATGTTGGTCGGGTTCATCCACGGCGTGCTCAACACCGACAACGTGGCGCTGTCGGGCGACGGCATCGACTACGGCCCCTGCGCCTTCATGGATCAGTACGATCCGGCCACGGTGTTCAGCTCGATCGATCATGGCGGCCGGTATGCCTATGGCAATCAGCCGGGGGTCACCCAATGGAACCTCACCCGGTTCGCCGAGACCCTGGTGCCGCTGATCGATCCCGATGTCGAGGTCGCGGTCGAGGCCGCGACCACGATGCTCGAGGGATTCCCGGATCGTTTCGGCGCACACTGGAGTTCGGGCATGGGGAAGAAACTCGGTCTGACAACCGAAGAAGCCGACGACACCGCACTGTTCCGCGATCTGCTCGACGCAATGCAAGCCGGCCGGGTCGACTTCACGGCGGCCTTTCGCTCGTTGGCCGCCGCGTTGCGGGGCGACGGTGAAGCGGTGACCGCGCGGTTCGGAGCGCAGAGCTTGATCCACGAGTGGCTGCCCCGGTGGACCGAGCGCTTGGCCCATGAGGGTGACGCATCGGCTGACGTCGCGGCAGCCATGGACGCCATCAACCCGATCTACATCCCCCGGAATCATCTGGTCGACGAAGCGCTCAACGCGGCGACCGAGGGTGACTACGCCGCCTTCGAGGCGCTCGATGCGGTGCTGTCCGATCCGTTCACCGAGCAGCCCGGCCAGGAGCGCTACGCCGAACCGGCACCGGCCGATTTCAACAAAGGCTTCCAGACCTTCTGCGGCACCTAGTCGTTCCTCGCCCTGGCGGGCTCCTCACTCATCGAGTTGTTCGCCCTGGGGGCTCACAACGTCGCCGCCCGTCGACCGGTTCTTTCGGTACGTAGCCGGGCTCAGTCCTTTTTGGCCCGGCTCGGCGCCACCCGGGGCGGTTCGTTGGGTTGCTTCGGGTACACGGGCGGCCAGGGCGCGTCCATCAGGCCGGCCTCCATGTCGGCTGCACTCATCTCGAGTAGCGGCTGGATCGACTGGGGATCGTCGTTCATGGCGGCCCAGGGGTCACCATGGTCGGCGACGCGGGCGGGCACGATGTCCATGGTCAGCGCCTGGGGATCGATGTCGGGCAGCTCAGCCCAGTCGAACGGGGTCGACACCTGTGCTCCCACCCGCGGGCGCACCGCCCACGCACCGAACACCGTCTTGTGCGGGGCGTTCTGGTTGAAGTCGACGAAGATCCGCCTACCCCGTTCCTCTTTCCACCACGCGGCCGTCATGAAGTCGCCGTGCCGCCGTTCGAGTTCGCGGGCCAGCGCCACCGCAGCGGCCCGCACCGCGGAGCTGTCCCACTGCGGAAGGACTCGCACGTAGATGTGCAGGCCCTTGCTGCCGGTGGTCTTGATGTAGGACGCGATACCGAGTTCGTCGAGCAGGGCCTTGGTGGCGGCCGCGGCGTCGCGCACCATCTCGAAGGTGGTGCCGGGTGTCGGGTCGAGATCGATGCGGAGTTCGTCGGTGATGTCGGGCGTCGCGGCGAGATACGGCCAGATGTGGAAGCCGAGCGTGCCCATGTTCACCGCCCAGGCGATGTGGGCCATGTCGGCGACGACCAACGCGTTCGACGTGGTGCCGTTGGGCGTCGAGACCACCGTCGTCTGAAGCCAGTCCGGCGCTCCTTTGGGGACCCGCTTCTGGAAGAACGACTTGCCGCTGGCACCGTCGGGGAAGCGCTGCAGTAGCGTCGGTCGGCCCTGCGTCGCGGCCAGAAACGGCTCGGCCACCGCGAGGTAGTACTCGACCAGATCGAGCTTCGTTTGCCCGGCCTTGGAGAAGAACACCTTGTCCGGGCTGGTGATGCGCACCGCACGACCGGCGATGTCGAGTTCGATCGCTTCCCCGCTGGCCATGGGGCCGATGGTACGCGCGGAACGTCTGCGGGAAGTGCACTGGATCTGAACTCCGCGCCTGACGGGTTGGTCAAGTCGGGCTGCTCTGACGCCGATCTCGGTTGAATGGAACAGCCGGAGCGGTCGATCATGCCCGTGAACACGCTGGTGTACTCGTCGGTCATCGCGACGGCTGCCGCCGGCGCCGTTGTCTGGTTGGCGATCAACGTCAACTGGGCGCTCGCGGTGTTGATCGGCCCGATTGCCGCCGTACTCGGCGTGGTGAGTTCCGAGAAATCGCAGTGGCGCATCGCTGATGCGGTCGCGGCCAAGGCCGACCTCTGGTACCGCTCGGTATTGGACTCGTCGCCCGACTTCTTGTTCGTGTGCAGTACCGACGAGTCGGTCTCGTACGTCTCACCATCGGTCGAGCGGGTGTTGGGTGAGGTGCGCCTCGAAACCCTCGACGACGTCCTCGACCTGCTGGATCCGGATCGAGCGGTGCTGAGCCGAGATGCGGTCCTCGAGTCACAGGCCGTGATCGACGAATACATCACTGCGGTGTCGCTGGGCGATGAATCGGCAACGCTCGACGTGCGGATCCGCGACGAACGGGCCAACCCGGTTGTCGAGGGAATCGTCATCTTCGCGACCGACGTCACCAAGGAAGAGGCGCTGCGGCATCGGCTGCAGCATCAAGCCTTCATCGACGAGCTGACCGGCCTGCCGAACCGCCGAGCCCTCAACGACGCCACCGAAGCGGCTCACGCCCGCGCCGCCCGGGCCGGCCACACCATGGCCCTCATCCTGCTCGACCTCGATGGCTTCAAGGGCGTCAATGACACCCTCGGCCACCCCTTCGGCGATCGTTTGTTGGCCGAGATCGCGAACCGGCTCCAGGCCGAAACCCGGAGCGGTGAGACGGTGGGTCGGCTCGGCGGCGATGAATTCGCGATCGTGGTCGAGGACCGCGATTCCTTCGACGTGGAGCGCATCGGCCGCCGCCTGCTCGACGCCATCGCCCTCCCGATCGAGCTCGACGGCCAGCTGCTGTCGATCGGCTGTTCGGCCGGAATCTCCGTGCTGCGGGGCAGCGAATCGCCCGAAGACATGTTCCGTTTCGCGGACATCGCACTCTACGAATCGAAGCGCACCGGACGAGGCTCACTCACGGTCTTCCGAGACGAGTTCGAGGATCTGCTGGCCGTCGAGGCCCGGCTGACCCAGGAGATCGCGCTCGGCTTCGAACGGGGCGAGTTCTCGGTCGTCTACCAGCCCCTGGTGTCGACCTCCGAACCGATCGCCGTCGGGTTCGAGGCCTTGCTCCGTTGGGACAGCTCGACCCTCGGCCCGGTTTCACCGGCGACCTTCATACCGATCGCCGAACGATCGAGCGCCATTCTGGACCTCGGCGAGTGGGTGCTGCGCGAAGCGTGCCGGCAGCTGGCCGCGTGGACCGAACTGACCGATCGACAGCTGTCGATGTCGGTCAACGTGTCGCCCCGACAGCTCGACGACGAACGCTTCCTCGACGTCGTCCGCACCGTCCTGGCCGAGACCGGCATCGCGCCGAACTGCCTCATGCTCGAGATCACCGAATCGGCGATGATGGACAACATCGGCAAGATCACCAAGAGCCTGCAGGAGCTCCGCGACCTCGGAATCCGCGTCGCGCTCGACGACTTCGGCACCGGCTACTCGTCGCTGGCCAAACTCCAGCAACTGCCGGTCGACTGCATCAAGATCGATCGCACCTTCGTGGCCAACTCGACCACGTCGGAGACCAGCGCCTCGCTTCTGGCCAGCATCCTCGACATCGGCAGGTCGCTGAGCGTCACCGTTGTGGCCGAAGGGGTCGAGAACGTCGCCGAGCTGGCCAACCTGGCCACAGATCCCGCGCCGCTGGTGCAGGGTTACTACTTCGGTCGGCCGGTGAACAGCATCGAGGCGCTGCGATACCTCGAGCCGGGGGCCTTCGAGCAGCCGGAGCCCGTACCGGCGGCCGAACCAACCGTGTAGCGCCTTCTCGCCGAATCGCGGACGCGATCGGTCAATCGGGTCGTCGAGCAGGTTGGAATCGCGCCGGGAGGGGAGCTACCTTTAGCACTCGCATACTGAGAGTGCTAACACGCCATGGAGGCGAAAAATGAACCTGCATCCCCTTGAGGACCGCATCGTTGTGCGCCCTGGTGAGTCCGAAGAGACCACTGCCAGCGGCCTCGTGATTCCCGACACTGCCAAGGAAAAGCCCCAGCAGGGTGAAGTCCTTGCTGTCGGTCCCGGCAAGCGGTCCGACTCCACCGGCGAGCTCATCCCGGTCGACGTCAGCAAAGGCGACACCGTCATCTACAGCAAGTACGGCGGCACCGAGGTGTCGTCGGGTGGCGAAGACCTTCTCATCCTCAACGCACGCGACGTGCTCGCGATCATCAAGTAAGGACGGCACCGACAACAATGCCCAAGATTCTCAAGTTTGACGACGAGGCCCGACGTGGCCTCGAGGCCGGCGTGAACAAGCTGGCCAATGCGGTGAAGGTCACCCTTGGCCCCCGCGGTCGCAACGTGGTGCTCGACAAGAAGTTCGGCGCCCCGACCATCACCAACGACGGTGTGTCGATCGCTCGCGAAGTCGAGCTCGACGACCAGTTCGAAAACATGGGCGCCCAGCTCGTGAAAGAGGTCGCGACCAAGACCAACGACGTCGCCGGTGACGGCACCACCACGGCAACCGTGTTGGCCCAAGCGCTCGTGCACGAAGGCCTGCGCAACGTTGCGGCCGGTGCCAACCCGATGGGCCTCAAGCGCGGCATCGAAGCCGCGGTGGCTGCCGCAGTCGATTCCATTCACGAGCAAGCGGTTCCCGTCGCCGAATCGAAGGCACAGATCGCCAGCGTGGCCAGCATCTCGGCTGCTGACGAATCGGTCGGCAAGGTCATCGCCGATGCCATCGACAAGGTCGGCAAGGATGGCGTGGTCACGGTGGAAGAGTCGAACACCTTCGGCATGGATCTCGACTTCGTCGAGGGTATGCAGTTCGACAAGGGCTACCTGTCGCCCTACTTCGTCACCGATCCCGAGCGCCAAGAAGCCGTACTCGAAGATCCCTACGTGCTCTACAACCAGGGCAAGATCAGCTCGGTGCAGGATCTCCTGCCCGTGCTCGAGAAGGTCATGCAGTCGGGCAAGCCGCTGCTGATCATCGCCGAGGATGTCGAGGGCGAAGCGCTGGCCACCCTGGTGGTCAACAAGATCCGTGGCACCTTCAACTCGGTGGCCGTCAAGGCTCCGGGCTTCGGTGAACGCCGCAAGGCCATGCTGGCCGACATGGCGATCCTCACCGGTGGCCAGGTCGTCGCCGAAGAGGTTGGTCTCAAGCTCGACGGTGTCACCATCGACATGCTGGGCCGGGCCCGCAAGATCGTGGTGACCAAGGACGAGACCACCATCGTCGAAGGTGCCGGCGAGCGCGCCGATGTCGACGGCCGGATCAGCCAGATCCGGCGTGAAATCGATGCCACCGACTCCGACTGGGATCGCGAGAAGCTCCAAGAGCGTCTGGCCAAGCTGGCCGGCGGCGTTGCCGTCGTGCAGGTTGGTGCCGCGACCGAGGTCGAGCTCAAGGAGAAGAAGCACCGCATCGAAGATGCTCTCTCGGCCACTCGGGCCGCGATCGAAGAAGGCGTCGTGGCCGGTGGCGGAACCGCCCTGCTGCGGGCCCGGGCCTCGGTCGAGAAGCGCATCAAGAAGCTCAAGGGCGACGAAGAGACCGGCGCGCGCAGCGTGTACGCCGCGCTGGCGGCTCCGGCCCGGCTCATCGCCGACAATGCCGGCTTCGAAGGTGCGGTCATCGTGCGCGAGGTCGAGGCCGAAAAGGGCTCGATCGGCTTCAACGCCGCGACCGGCGAGATGGAAGACCTGATCAAGGCCGGTGTCCTCGACCCGGCCAAGGTCACCCGGGCCGCGTTGCAGAACGCCGCCTCCATCGCCGCCTTGATGTTGACCACCGAGGTTCTGGTGGCCGACAAGCCCGAGGAAGCGCCCCCGATGCCCGCCGGCGACCCGATGGGTGGCATGGGCGGCATGGGCGGCATGATGTAAGACCCTCACCCGGCCCGCATCTCGTTGCGGACCGATTGGGTCAGTTCTGCGAACGCCGGGCCTTCGGGCTCGGCGTTCGTCGTTTTGCCGCTGGGTTCACAGTCCGCTCACATTCGTCGCCTACAACGAGGGGATGCGCAAGGCTCGCCACCACCGC
>JABDJW010000435.1 GCA_013002375.1 Acidimicrobiales bacterium
GTTCTGGGCCGGTCTGATTGCGGCGCTCGCGGCCGGTGTTGCTCTGGTTCTGGCCAGCCCGGCGTTCGCCGTCGATCTCGACACCCCGCACCCCTCGCTGGTGCCCGAGGTGCCCCGGGCCGACATCCCGAAGATCCTCGACGGAGATGTCTTCGACATCGTCGTCGTCGGCAACTACATCGTCGCCGGCGGCGATTTCACGACGATCGAGCGGAGCGACGGCACGACGTTCCAGCAGCCGTATCTGGCCGCCTTCGACATCGACAGCGGTGAGTTCGTCGAGTCGTTCACCCCGGTGCTCAACGACGAGGTGTCGGCCATCTCGCCCGCGCCCGAAGTCGACCACGTCTTCGTGGGTGGCAAGTTCACCGACATCAATGGCCTGACCCGCAATCGGCTGGCCAAGCTGTCGCTGGTCGACGGTTCGGTCACCAGCTTCGTCTCCAACGCCTCGGGTAAGGTGCAAGAGCTCGATCTCGACAGCGGTCGCCTCTTCGTCGGTGGCACGTTCAACAAGATCAAGGGCCAGTTCATCGACAAGGTGGCCGACGTCGATCCCTTCACCGGGCAACCCAATCTGGCCTTCAACTTCGACTTCCAGGGCGAAGCCTCGAACTATTCGGGCGGCCAGAACATCAAACACCTCGAGGTCACGCCCGACGGAACCAAGTTGCTCATCGTGCACTCGGCCGCGTCGATCGACGGTCAGCAGCGCAGCGCCGCCGCGATCATCGACATCACCGACCCGGCCGCCCCGATGCTGACCGACTATTCCTTGAACGACTTCTTCGACGACGCGCCGCGGGGGCCCCTGCCGACCGACGCCGACATCTCTCCCGATGGCACCTACTTCGCGATGAGCACGATCATCGGCGACATCAACCCCTGGCACGACATGACGATGGCCTTCCCGATCGCGGGCGGGCCCGACACCCCTCCGCTGTGGACCCACCGCATGCGCGACTCGGTCTATTCCGTAGCGGTATCCAACAACGCGGTCTACGCCGGTGGCCACTTCTGCCGCATCAACATCGGCCCCGGTCCGACCAACCCCGATGGCCGGGACGACAAAACCTGCTCGGGCAGTGGGTTCAACGGCGCGTGGCGGTGGCAGCTGGCTGCTCTCGACCCGGCCGACGGCACGCCGCTCGACTGGGATCCGGGCTCGAATTCCGGTCATGGCGTGGTCGCCCTCACCGTGACCGATCGTGGTCTGCTGATCGGCCACGACGGCTCGTTCGCCGGGGGCATAAATACCGGCCGTATGGGCTTCTTCGACTTCGGCGGCCCGAACGACGTCCAGGCGCCGACCCTCACGATCGACACGCCGCTCGAAGGGCAGTCCGTGGCGTCGCCTCCATCGGTGGCCGGCACGGCCGCCGACGACCACCGGGTCGACGTCGTGCGGGTCCGGCTCCGGGATACCGCCACGCAACTCTGGCTGCAGTCCGATGGCAGCTTCGGCCCGGTCGCGTACGACTTCGACGTCGCGCCCGAACTCGGCGGTTCGAACGAGACGGTGAACTGGAGCTTCACCTACCCGGTCGTCCCTGACGGCAGCTACCGGATCGAAGCTCGCGCCCTCGACCCGGCCGACAACGTCTCCGATACGGCTGTTCGCCTGTTCTCCGTCGGTCCGCCGACCCCCGACTGCTCGGCGACGGTGAACGCCGGCAATCATGTCGAACTCAACTGGCTTCCCGTTCCGGGCGAGGACACCTACAGCGTGCGGCGCGATGGAGCGTTCCTGGCTTCGGTCGGCAACGGCGGCCTGACCTACACCGACACCACGGTGGGCAATGGCCTGCATAACTACATCGTCCGCTCCAGCCTCGGGGGTGTCACGACGGAGTACGACTGCGGCACGGTCGACATCACCCTCACCCTGACCTGCTCCGCGGTGGTCGACGCCAACAACCACGTCGTTCTGAACTGGGATCCGGTGCCGGGTGAGGACAAGCACATCGTTCGGCGGGACGGCAATTTCCTGAGCAGCGTCACCAACTTCGGAACGACCTACACCGACGCGACCGTCGGCATGGGAACCCACAGCTACATCGTCCGGTCGAGGCAGGCGGGGGTCACGACCGACATCGACTGTGGTTCGGTCACGATCGACCTCAACCTGACCTGTTCGGCAGTCGTGGATGTGGATGACAACGTCATCCTCACCTGGGATCCGGTGCCGGGTGAGGACACCCATGTCGTCCGCCGCGACGGCGCGTTCGTGACCTCGGTGGGCAACTTCGGCACGACCTACACCGATCTCGCGGTGCCGGTCGGAACCCACAGCTATCTCGTCCGTTCATCGATGGGTGGTGTCCTCACCGACATCGACTGCGGGTCGATCACCATCGATCCGCCACCGCCGGCGACCTGTGCCGCAGTGGTCGACGCGAACGGCGATGTCACGCTGACCTGGGACGAGATCGCCGGCGAGAACAGCTACAACGTTCGGCGCGACGCCGTCTGGATCGGGAACAGCGGAGCCTCGACGACCTTCTTCGACGATCAAGTGCTGCCCGGCGATCACTCCTACGTGATCCGCTACAACAATGGTGCCGGCGTCACCGACATCGTCTGCCAGCCCGACCCCATCACCGTTCCCTAGGAGCAGGAACCCGACCCGCCTCAGGCGGCGGGGCGGCGTTCAGCGGTCGCGCAAGAAGCGCTCGACCTCGGCAATGAGTTCTTCCGGGTTGCCGGTGAGCTGTTCGGCCTCGTCGTGGGCCGCCTCGAGCTGGGCGACGAAGTCGGCGGTGTCTTCGTCTTCTTCGACCAGCTGAGAGATCTGCCGCTCGTAGTCGGCGGTGGCGATCTCGAGATCGGTGGTGGGAATCGACACCGCCAGCAGTTGCTGCAACTTGTCGAGGATGGCCAGTGCGGCCTTCGGTGATTGGGCGCCCGAAACGTAGGACGGCACGGCGGCCCAGAGCGAGGCGGTGGGCAGGCCGACGGTGTGGCACTGAGTCTGCAGCGCACCCACAATGCCGGTTGGCCCTTCGTAGCTCGACATCTCCAGATCGAGCTCGCCGGCCAGCGTGGTGTTGTCGGTACTGCCGTAGACCGGCACTGGTCGGCTGTGCGGCACATCGGTGAGCAAGGCACCCAGGGTGACGACCAGGCGGGCGTCGATCTGGCGAGCGAGGTCGATGATGACCGAGGAGAACGTGCGCCACTTGAGCTGGGGCTCGTAGCCGGTGAGGATCACGAAGTCGTGACCGTTGATGCTGGTGGCGCGGAAGTCGTTGGCCGGCCAGATCAGCGACCGGCGCTGGCGGTGATCGAGCTCGACCCGGGGTCGGACGGTGGTGAAATCGTAGAACTCCTCGGCATCGATGCTGGCGACGACGGGCGCGCTGCCGCGGTCGGCGAGGAAGCGAGCCGCGGTCGTGGCTGCTTCACCGGCATCGTTCCACCCCTCGAAGGCGCAGACGAGCACGGGTGATCGAAGATCAGGTTCGGCGTTCCACCGGAGGAACTCTGACGTCACCTCGATGAGCGTAACGCTGCCCGAATCGATCCGAAACACCGGTGGCGCCGCCTAGTCTGAGCGATATGCCGTCGATCTCCCTCGCCCACGAAGTTACCGATGAGTTGGTAACGGCGTTCGCCCGTCTGATCCCGCAGCTTTCGTCGAGCAACCCGCCACCGACGCGCGATGAACTGGTGGCCATCGTCGACAGCGAGGCCTCCGATCTGTTCATCGCCCGCGACGAAGACGGCCAGATCGTCGGCAGCCTCACGTTGGCCATGTTCTTGATCCCCACCGGTCGGCGGGCGTGGATCGAGGACGTGGTCGTCGATGGCGACGCGCGGGGCCAGGGCATCGGTGCGCTCTTGAACGAGGCCGCACTCGATCGGGCGAGAGAAGCCGGAGCCAAGACGGTCGACCTCACGTCTCGGCCCAGTCGAGAGGCGGCCAACCGCCTGTATCTCCGGCTGGGCTTCGAGCAACGCGAAACCAACGTCTACCGCTACGCGTTCTCGTAGCTACTCAACCGGGCCGTTGGTAGCGACGGAGTGCCGCCTTGGTCGCCTCGCGGTATTCGGCCACCCGTTGGAGCTTCAGGTGCTCGTAGCCCCGGACCCCGTCGGGCAGCCCGGCGATCTCGACCGCGAGCTGGTGGTTGTCGGCACCGAGGTGAGCGAGCAACGTTTCGAGCGTGGCCCGGTATTCGTCGGGCAGCTTGCGTTCGATGCGGCGAACCTTGGCCAGCCCGAACGGGTCGAGCCGCGTCCCCCGCAGCTTCTTGCCCCGGGCCAGCGCTCGCAGCGCGGGCTGGCTCCAGGTTCCGAGTTTGATCTTGCGATCCATGCCCAACGCTCGGAGCATGGGTGGGTGAAGCCGGTAGCTGATCTTGCCGGTGGGGCCGGCCAGGCGGCGCGCCTCGGCCAGGGCGTCGTCATCGAGGAGCAACCGAGCGACTTCGTATTCGTCCTTGTAGGCCATGAACCGGTGCAGGTTCACGGCGACCGCCTTGGTGAGCGCGGTCGAATCGAGAGGCAACGCCGCTTCGGCCGCCGCCACCCGAGCCACGGTGGCGACGTACGCCCGGGCCAGCTCGTGGTCGGCGAAACCAACCAGGTCGTGGCTGAGTCGCAGGCACGTCCGGCGAAGGTCGGCGTCGCCGGTGGTCGCCTCGATGGCGTCGACCGCCGCGATCAGGGCCGGGTCGGTGGCCTCGAACGGACGAGGGCGGTCGGGCCGGCATCGGTGACGGAGCTCGGTGACCGTGCCGGGATCGCAGATCTGGTGGCGGCCGAGCCGGAAGGCCGCGACGTTCTTGTCGACCGCCACCCCGTTGAGCCCGAGGGCCTGTTCGACGACGGCCGGCTCGAGGGGCAACGCGCCGGCTTGCACCGCCATGCCGACGACGAAGACGTTGGCCGCGACGGCATCGCCGAAGACATCGGTGGTGATTTCGGCCGCGTCGGCCCACCAGGTGTGATCGGTCCGGGTGTGCTCGGCGATGCGGGCGGCCAGCTCGGCGCTGGTCGGCGCGACGATGGTGGGATCGGCAACCATCTGGCCGGTCGGTGTGACCGTCGATGACCCGACGACGACGGTGCGCTCCGGGTCGGCGGTGAGCAACCCCCGTGGTGATGCCGCGACCAGCTGGTCGAAGACCAGCAGAACGTCGGCCTGGTCGGCTCCCAGCCGGCTGCTGTGGGCTATCTCGTCGCGCAACAAGCGGAGATCGCTCACCACCGGGCCGGCCTTCTGGCTCAGGCCGATCTGATCGAGGCCCCGGGCTTCGTGACCGGCCAGCATCGCGGCGGTTCCGAGCACCTGCGAGACGGTCACCACCCCGGTACCGCCCACGCCGACGATTCGAATCGAGACATCGGTCGATGACACGACCAGGTCGGGGTCGGGTAGTACCCACGAGTTGATTTCCGGGATCGGGTCGAAGGCGGCCGATGGTGGGGCGTCCGGGTCGAGTTCGATCGTCATGAACGACGGACAATCGCCCTCGAGGCAGGAGTAGTCGAGGTTACAGGTCGTTTGATCGATCGCGGTCTTGCGGCCGAACGGCGTCTGGACCGGTTGGACCGACAGGCAGTTGCTGACCCGGCCGCAGTCGCCACAGCCCTCGCACACCCGCTCGTTGATGACGACGCGCTGCGTCGGGGTGGGAATCAGCCCCCGCTTGCGGGCTCGGCGGGCCTCGGCCGCGCACGCTTGATCGTGGATGAGGACGGTGACCCCCGGGGTCGCGGCCAGGAGCTGCTGGGCTTCGATGCCCCGGCTGCGGTCCCACACGTCGATGCCGGGCGGAAGGTCGAGCGCCTTGGTGCGTTGCACATCATCGGAGGTGATGAGCACGCGGCTGACCCCTTTGGCCAGCAACGAGCCGGCCACCTTCTCGAGCGGCAGTTGGCCTTGGGGGAGCTGCCCGCCGGTCATGGCCACCGCACCGTTCCACAGCAGTTTGTAGGTGATGTTCACGCCGGAGGCGACCGCGGCGGTGATGGCCAGCTGACCGCTGTGGAAATACGTGCCATCGCCCAGGTTCTGGATGAGGTGATCGCGTTCGATGAAAGGCGCCATGCCGATCCACTGCGAGCCCTCGTTGCCCATGGCGGTGAGCCCGGCGATCGTGCCGACCCGTTCCTCGTCCATGAACAGCACCATGGTGTGGCAGCCGATGCCGGCGCCGACGAGCGATCCGGGCGGCACTTCGGTCGAGCGGTTGTGAGGGCAGCCCGAACAGAAGAACGGCGCGCGCTCGACCTTCAGCGGGATGAGCTCGCGCTGCGGGGGCGGCGGTGGTTTGATCCGGGAGCCGAGCCGCTCGGTGAGCCGGCCGCGCAACGCTTCGGCGATGGCACCGGCGGTCAGCGCACTCCAGCCGGGAATGAGCGGTTGGCCCTGTTCGTCCTGCTTGCCGACGACGATGGGCCGCTCGGGCAGCGGGTAGAGCGCGTCCTTCACCAGACTCTCGACGTGGGGGTTCTTCTCCTCGACGACCACGACCTCTTCGACGCCGTTGGTGAGCTCGCGCATCCGAGCGGCGTCGAACGGCAGAGGACAGCGAAGTCGGATGAGCCGAATGCCGGCTGCTTCGATGTCGCGGTTGGACTCGAACCCCAGCTTGATCAGGGCCTCCCTGACCTCGAAGAACGTGATGCCCGATGTCACGATGGCAAGCCACGCATCGGTGGGATCGACCGCAGCATGGTTGAGTTGGTTCTCGGCCACGTAGCGAACGGCCAGTGGGTACCGAACCTCGTAGATCTCCCGCTCGATCTCCAGATTGCGGGGCGGCAGGAGGCCGACGTCGGGCATGCGTTGGTAACGCTCGCCGTCGATCCTGGGGATGATCGGCTGGATGCGGTCCGGATCGAGATGGATCGAACTGGTGCCGTCCGCGACGTCGGCGACGATCTTCAGGGCGGTCCAGAGCCCGGTACTGCGCGACATCGCAACCGCATGGCGACCGAGGTCGAGCGCTTCGGCGGGGTCGCCGGGATAAAGGACCGGGATGTGCAGGTCGGCCAGGAGGCCGGCCGACGATGACGGAAGGGTCGAGCTCTTGGCCATTGGATCGTCGCCCACCAAGGCCACCGCGCCGCCTCGGTGGTAGGTGCCGGCAAACACTGCGTGGCGGAGCGCGTCGGCGGCGCGATCGACGCCGGGGGCCTTGCCGTACCAGATGCCGACCACGCCGTCGTAGCGGGCGTCGGGCTGGGTCATGGCGAGCTGCGTACCCATCACCGACGTGGCGGCCGACTCTTCGTTGGTGGCCGGCTGGGCGATGATGGGGAGGTCGGTCGCGAGCTTGGCCGCTTGGGCGATCGCCGAGTCATAGCCGCCGAGCGGCGAACCGGGGTAGCCCGATGCAAAGGCCGCAGTGATCAGTCCGGCGCGCCGGTCGGCTCGGAGCTGGTCGATGGGCAGCCGGGCGAGGGCCTGGATGCCGCTGAGGTGGACGGTTCCGCGGTCGGCCAGAAAGCGATCGGTGAGCTGGTAATCGCTGCGGTCGCGTTGGTCGGTCACGCACTACCTCCCGTGGACCCACCGTACCCGGGTGTCAGAGTTCAGGGACGGCGCAGGATGCCGGAGCGCTGGGTGAAGCGCCAGCCTTGTTCGGTTTTGGCCACCACGTCGTAGTAGGTGACGCTGCCGACCCGGCCGCCGCGACCGACGCCGATCCCTTTGGAGATCACCCGGATGACGCCGTCGTCGTCGGTGATGACGACATTGGTGGCATGGTGGGCGAGCGGGTGCTTGGCGGTCGGCCCGGTCCACATCTCCACCACCGCGTCGGTACCGATGGCGATGCCCATGTCGAAATCGGTCATGTCGTAGACGCAATCGTCGGTGAAGAGCTCGCCGGCCCGATGCCATTCCTGCTCGTCGACGATGTGGCCGTAGCGGGCCAGGAGTTCGCCGATGTCGAGGCGGTCTTCGACGCTGAGCGGATGAACCATGCGGTCAAGACTATTCGTCGGCATCCTCGGGCACGGGCACCCAACCGTTGGGTGGGGGGTTCGATTCCGGATGCAGCGTGAGGTAATCGGTGATGAGGATCGGTTCTTCGTGCTCGTAGCCGACCGGCAGCCAGAGATCGCCCAGGTACGACGAGAAGTGGATCTCCCAGTGGTAGAACCCGAGGAACGCCGCAGGATCGCGCTGCATGATCTCGGCATACCGGCTGACCCCGTCGACGTAGTACTCGGTGGGGTTGTAGCCGTAGAGGGCCCGGTCCATGTCGTCGGGCCCGCCCCGGGAGCGCAGGTATCGGGCCGCGGCCCGGATGGCGTCGCGGGGATTGTTGATGTCGCCTTGCCCGTAGTCGGCCCACGTGGCCGGGATGAACTGCATCGGGCCCTGCGCGCCGGCGGTCGAGAAGCCGTAGATGCGGCCCATGCCGGTCTCGACCAGGTTGATGGCGGCGAGGTATTCCCATTCGATGCCGTAGTCGGCTTCAGCCTCCTGGTAGTAGCTCAGCAGGTTCTCGGCCGGCTCGGGCTCGACGATCCGCCAGGCCGGCAGCTGCTCGCCGTAGCCGCTGCTGATGCCGTAGAACGCGCGACGGCCGGCGAGCTGTAGCTCGACGATTGGTCGAAGCTCGGCGGGGACCGCGGCCAGCACATCGGCATCCCATTCGGGATGGCGGCCGAGGTGCCGGTAGATCACCTGCTGTTGGTGGCCGAGGTCGGGAAGCGCTTCAGGCGGAGTGTCGGGGTCGCGCAGGGCTGCCTCGGTGGCCACGATCTGCTCGGCCAGCAGCGACCCACCGTCCGCGGCGAGGGGGAGGTAGCGGCCGTCAGCCGACGGCTGCAGCGTCGCTCGTTCAGTGGTCGGCGGGCCAGGGGTTTCGGGGGGCGTCGGAGCCGAGGTCGAGCGGGGTGCGCTCGCCGGTGGCGCGGGCGCGCTCGAGATGGTGGCGGCAGTCGATACCGAGTCGTCGTCGCTGCAGGCAACGGCCAGCAGGGCGAGCGCGGCGAGGGCCGCCATGAACACGCCCGAACGTTGGGACCGCGGCATCAGGCGGCCACAATGCGGTGGATCGCGTCGGTGGTGAGCGCATAGAGCTCGCCGGCGCCGTCCTCGGCAAACGAGATCAGGCTGTTGCTGGGCAGCTGGATGCCGGTCGCCACGATCTGGTCGGCGCCGCTCGATACCGGCGGCACCGCCCACACCGCCGCAGTGCAGTAGTCGCCGAAGACGTACGCCCCCTGGAGGTTCGGAATGGCCGAGCCGCGGTACACGTAGCCGCCCGTCACCGAGCAGCCGTCGGGATGGGGGTATTCGGCGATGGGCGGAACGTAGTTGTCGGGAATGCCGCCTTCGAAGTCGTGGCGGCCCTCCTGAAGGGCCCACCCCAGGTTCTGGCCGCCCAGGGTCGCGCCGTCGAGCCGGGTGACCTCCTCGTACGCGTCCTGGCCGACATCGGCGATCCACAGGTCGCCGTTCTCGCGGTCGAACGAGAACCGCCACGGATTGCGGAGGCCGGTCACGAAGACCTCGGGCGCGCCCCCACCGGCCACGAACGGATTGCTGGCTGGAATGCCGTACTCGCCGTACGGGGCAGGGGAGCGATCGAACGGATCGAGTCGCAGCACAGCGCCGAGCGGGTTGTCGAAATCCTGGCCCGCCCCGAGCGGATCGTTCGCCGCGCCGCCGTCGCCCAGCCCGAGATAGAGGTAGCCGTCGGGACCGAAGGTGATGTGGCCACCGTTGTGGTTGGGGAACGGTTGGTCGAGGGTGAAGATCGATCGTCGGGTCGTCGAGTCGATTTCGGGGGCGCCCTGGTCGGCTGCGAACGCGAACTCGTCGATGCGGGTCGCGCCGTCCTCGTCGCTCCAGCTCAGGTACACGAAGTCGCCTTCGGGCGAGAAGGCCAACCCGAGCAAGCCGCGTTCGGCGACCTGATCGACCTCGTCGGTGATGTCGATCAGCGGAGCGCCGAGTTGGTCGGTGACGAGGTCGAGCGGGCGAACGGTGCCGGCCCGTTCGGCCACCAGCACGAGACCACCGGCCGGGTGCTCGATCATCATGGTGGGGAAGGAGGCATCGACGACCTTCTCGGCGGTGATCCGGGCTCGATCGAAATCGGGCGCGGGAACGCCCTCGGTGGTCGAGGGGCCGGTGGTCGAGGGGCCGGTCGATGGGGGCGTCGATGGTGTGGTCGGTGTCGTTGTGGGTGCGGTCGACGGCGCGGCGGGGTCGGTGAAGACGGTGCCGATGGTCTGGCGGCCTTCCTCGGGGCCGTCGCTCCCGCACGACGCGGTGAAGAGGGCGAGGGTGAGTAGCGCGGCGATGACTCGTGGTGCCGGTCGGCGATGGGTCACTTGGTGATTCTTCGGATGAGGCCTTCTTGCATGACGCTGGCGACCAGCGTTCCGTCATGTTGGTACACGAGGCCCCGGGCCAGACCGCGGGCCCCCGACGCCGACGGCGTGTCCTGGGCGTACAGCAACCATTCGTCGGCCCGGAACGGCCGGTGGAACCACATGGCGTGATCGAGGCTGGCCATCATGATCTTGCCGCTCATCGAGCTGATGCCGTGGGGCACCAGGCTGGTGTCGAGCAAGGTCATGTCGCTGGCGTAGGTGAGCAAGCAGGTGTGCAGGAGTTGATCGTCGGGGAGCACGCCGTTGGCTCTCATCCATACGAATTGTTGTTGCATGGCGGCGTCTTCTTCGGTGCGGGCCAGCGGTGCGCCCGACACGTAGCGCATGTCGATCGAGCGTGGTCGGTCGAGCCAGGCCTGGTCGATGCCGGGGTAGTCCTTCAGCTGTTCGGTGATGGTGGGCAGCGATTCGGGATCGGGTACCTCGGGCATCGTCGCTTGGTGGTCGAGACCGTCCTCGTGCCGCTGGAACGAGGCGGCCAGGTTGAAGATCGGCCGGCCGTGCTGGATCGCGACGACCCGACGGGTGGTGAACGAGCGTCCGTCGCGGATGCGGTCGACCTCGTAGAGGATCGGCGCAGCGGGGTCGCCGGGCCGCAGAAAGTAGGAGTGCAGGGAGTGCACGGCGACATCCTCGACGGTGCGGGCTGCCGCGACCAGCGCTTGACCGGCGACCTGGCCGCCGAAGGTCCGTTGCCGGTCCTCTTCGGGGCTCAGACCGCGGAAGATGTTCACCTCGATCGGTTCGAGATCGAGCAGGTCGATGACGGCGTCGAGAGCGGCTTGCATGCCCCCCATCATGGCGGCTGTTGCGCCGGAGCGGCGATAGCGTTGAAGTTCGTGTCGGTAGCCCTCACCAGCTTTCTCGACGAGCACGGCATGAAGATGCTGCGTTACGCCGGCGTCAGCACCGTCAATTCGGTGTTGGGGTTGGTGTTGTTGATCGTGTTTCACGACGGGCTCGACTGGTCGGGCGAGAACGCCAATGTCGCCTCGGTGTCGCTGTCGGCTATTCCCGCCTATCTGATGTCGCGCACGTGGGTGTGGGAGCAAGACGGGCGGAGCCGGTTCACCACCGAGGTCGCACCGTTCTGGGGCCTGACCTTTCTCGGCTTGTTGGCGTCGACCATCGCAGTGGCGTGGGCCGAGCGGAACTTCGACGGTTTCTATGTCGTGTACGCGGCCAACATGTCCGCGTTCTTCGTTGTGTGGCTGATGCGCTACGCCATTTTCGAGAAGTTCGTGTGGACCGAGGTGCCTGATCGAGATCCTGCACTGCCCGAGTGCCTGGACGACCCGAGCAATCCGGAGTTGGTCTGATGGCGCTCGCCGATTCCGCGGCCCAGATGCCGGCCGAGCTGTTGGCCGCGGCCGAGGCGGCCCGTGGCTTCATGCCGGCCGACGAGGGGCAGGCGTTGTTTGCGGCGGCGTCGGATCTCACCGTGCCGGGCCCGCTGTTGGAGGTCGGCAGCTACTGCGGCAAGTCGTCGGTGTATCTCGGCGCGGCAGCCCAGGCCCAGGGGCGGGTGCTGTTCGCCGTCGATCATCACCGGGGCTCGGAGGAGAACCAGCCGGGCTGGGAGTGGCACGAGCCCGATCTGGTCGATCCCGCCGTCGGCAAGATGGACACGCTGCCGCATTTCCGCAAGACCGTGCACGATGCCGGCCTGGAAGGCACCGTCGTGGCGGTGGTGGCCGACTCGCCGACGTTGGCGCCGGTGTGGACGATCGGCTTGGCGTTCCTGTTCATCGATGGCGGCCACGGCGCCGAGCCGGCCCGCCAGGATTTCGAGGGCTGGGTGCCGCATGTGCTTCCCGGCGGCACGCTGTGTATCCACGACGTGTTCGCCGATCCCGCCGATGGCGGCCAGGCGCCGCACGACGAGATCTACCGGCCGACCCTGGCCCGCGGTGATTTCACCGAGGTGGCCGCGGTGGGGTCGCTGCGGGTACTGCGGCGCGACGGCTAGCTCAGAAGATCGGTCCCGCGGGACCGTCGTAGAGTGGCCGGGTGGCCTCTGACTCGGATGCAGCCAACGGAGCAACCTTCAGCGACAACGAAGAGCTCAGCGCCGAGCTGGCGCACAACGTCTTGACCGTGCTGGAGCGGCCCGAAGCCGATGATGTGGCGGCGATCGTTCGCGCCACGGCCGGTCACCAGGTCGCAGCATGGCCGATTCTCTGATGCTGCTCCTGCAAATAGTGCGGTTCAGGCATCAGAGATTGGACGTGCGCCGCCGGGCGACCGGCGGTCCTACGCCCGCAGCCCGCTTATGAGCGCGTTGAGGCCGGTGCGGTAGGCGGTCTCGGCGTGGCCTTCGGCGGCGGGAGGTTCCATACCCGCGATCTGCAGCATCACCACGCCGTGCTGGTAGGCCCACAGCGCCCAGC